>JBOFJV010000320.1:0-31325 GCA_051657005.1 Legionella sp.
GTTTAGTAGATAAAATGGAATCACATAAGGGTTTCATCGTAAAATGAAACTCATTCAGCGAAGAGCTTATGGTTTTAGAAACTTTGAAAATTACAGAGTGCGTGTTAAGGTGCTCTGTGGGTGATTAGAGCTGCCCCCTGAAATGGGAAAGAGCCATATTTTCGCATTTTTTCAAATAAGGTTGTGCGTCGCATATTCAAATAACTTGCCGCATGCGCAACCACCCAATCAGACTCATTTAATGCTTGGCTAATTAGCGCTAATTCTGTTTTTACCAAATGCTCTTTTAAATCAATACCATCTGCATTAGAGGCGAGATCTTGATGCATTACTTGCAATAGGGCTTCACGCTCTGAATTTGAGGTATCCGATTCCGTATCGGGAGCTTTATATTCACCACGAACTTTTGAAGGTAAGTCGTCTTTACTCAAAATCCCTTTGGGAAACAAAATGGTTAATCGTTCTACCAAATTCGCCAACTCTCTGATATTCCCCGGCCAGTTGTACTCAGATAATGCATCCATTGCATCCGGCATCAAACGAACTATAGGCCTGCTTTCATTCTCGATACGAGCAATCAATTCATTGAATAGCAAGGGAATATCTTCGGCTCTCTATCTTAGTGGCGGTACTTCAATCGGAAATACGTTAAGTCTGTAAAAAAGATCCTCTCTAAACTTTCATTCTTTAATCGCCTCTTCCAAATTTCGATGCGTTGCAGCAATAATTCACACATTAACATCAATACTTTTGTTAGATCCTACTCGTTCAAAACAACGCTCTTGCAAGACACGCAGTAATTTTACTTGCATGGGTAATGGCATATCCCCTATTTCATCAAGAAATAAGGTTCCCCCATTTGCTAATTCAAATCGACCTTGACGTGATTCGCACCAGTAAACGCGCCCTTTTCATGGCCAAATAATTCACTTTCAAGTAACTATCCAGGAATAGCACCGCAATTAATGGGTATAAATGGTTTATTGGCTCTAGATGAAAGGGTATGAATATTACGCGCAACCACCTCTTTACCCGTTCCAGACTCACCTAAAACTAAAACACTTGCCTCAGTATCAGATACTTGCTCGATTAACCTGCTAACGTTACGAATACTTGAGCTGCTTCCTACCAAGCTTCGTAATAAAGTGTTTTTATGGTTATTATTGATAATCGATTTTACTGCCTCTTTTGCAATCTGACATTTATGTAACGATTCCATAATTTGAGCATAAGTAAATGGAAAAGGTTGGCACGCCACTACATTACGTACAATACACTGAGAACTGGATAATTTTTTGACCAACAACAATCACTGGAATTTTAACAAATTGATTCACTAAAGAATCAAGTTCATTAAGGTTTTCCTCAATAGATTCATGCGCCCCGAGAATGATAACCTCAGGATTTGCATCAGCAAAAATTCCCAAATTACCATACCTGGTGACTTCAGTCGATTCACCGATAAAATCAAGTATAGTACGCAACTTGTCGCTACGACCTTCATTATTATCAATGATATAAACCTTGTCATTACTACTCATAAACTTATCCTTAAGTTTCTATCTACTTGCGTCATCACCATTCTCCCCTTTTGGGAAAAAAGACTACTAATCAATAAATTACCGATAACAGACAATCATTTTAAACGCATTGCACTGATTCCAAAAACACAACTCCTGACTTCCAATCGTTTTAGTCGCACTCACTTGAGTTTCTTTAATAAACGATTTCGCTTGCATAAACCCCATCCGATTACAAAAAGAATGAGCTGCTCGTGAACCGCAACCATGTTTTTGGTCATAACACCAATCCACTCGATAATCATTAAAACGTGGATCAGCGAATCGTTTTTCCCGATAATGATAAGGCTTAGGAGGTGAATGTGATAAACTGGTGACACACGAAATCGTCATAAACCCATTACAGCGCCATCCTTTACATCGCTCACCAGTCGATAGGTAATGAGTTAAACCTACATTATATGCAATTTGATTTTGACTGGCATAATCATATCCAAGAATTTGACAATAACGATCAGCCACTACTTTACCGCACTCTTTTCCGTCCACAGTACAGGAATCAAGACGATCTCCTAAAAACATAGGATGCCAAAAACTTCTAAAAGCCTTATTTTGTTTTTCAATAGTATTTGCCTGGACTGAAAGAAAGCAAAATAAAAAAACAAAAAACAAAAAGTATCTAAAATTGATCATTAAAACAATCCTTTAGCGATTATCAACTCATGTTAGCTGATGAGGCCAGCTGGTAAAAGAGTTGTAAACATTTAATCACTATTAATGTATTAAATTTAGCACATTTAATTACATTCTTAACAAAAATAAGATTAATTTACTGGATAAATGAGAAGCAATAACCTTGAATAGTGCTGAGAAAAATTGTTTGCATGCTTAAAGGTGAAATTAAAAAGAAGAAAATGTCGTGTATGGCTTTTTGCTTCTATTGTTAAAACAGACTATTAAATAGGATTATCACTATCAACAAACACATGTTCCAACTCAAATTGAGAAGTAAGATGATTTCCTAAAGCCTGAATTCCATAACGCTCTGTCGCATGATGCCCTCCAGAAAAGTAATGAATGCCCAACTCCTTAGCTTGATAGTAAGTTCGCTCAGACACTTCCCCACTAATGTATGCATCCGCACCTAAACGGTATGCATCTTCAATAAAATCTTGTGCTCCCCCACTACACCAGGCAATATGAGTAATTGGTTTATTACCTCCTGCAACAAATATAGGAGCTCGCTTCAACTTTATTGCCAGAAATTCGCTAAATTGATCAGGATTCATCGTTTGAGTTAACACGCCAGACCAAAGCAAATTGTCTGTAGCGCCAGCGCGATGCATGTGCACTTTATCAACTTCAAATAATTTGGCCAGACACGCATTGTTTCCCAAATCAGGATGACAATCCAAAGGTAAGTGGTAGGCAAATAAATTGATTTCACTATGTAACAATTTACTAATTCTTTGTCGCTTCATACCCGTTATTATTTGGTTTTCGCCTCGCCAAAAATAACCATGATGGACTAATAAGGCATCCGCCTTCCAAGCAACTGCCTGAGCAATCACATCATCCGAGGCAGTTACTGCGGTACAAATCCTACTGATATGTTTTTTACCCTCAAGCTGCATTCCATTTGGCGCATAATCATTGAATCGTTCACAATTTAACAATTGATGCAGATATAATGAGAGTTCTTCTTGAGTAATCACCGATCAGAAACTCGCTTAATGTCAGCGCCTAACAGAGATAATTTTTCCTCAATACGCTCGTATCCTCTATCCACATGATAAATACGCTCAACTGAAGTCTCTCCTTCAGCCACTAATCCAGCTAAAATCAAACTGGCAGAAGCACGTAAATCAGTCGCCATCACTGGTGCTCCAGTTAATTTATCAACACCATTTATGATTGCTGTATTTCCATTCAACTGAATCTGCGCACCCATACGTTGTAATTCTTGTACGTGCATAAAACGATTCTCAAATATCGTTTCCACAATAGTAGAAGCACCATCGGCCACGGAGTTCATAGCCATGAATTGAGCTTGCATATCAGTAGCAAAAGCTGGATAAGGCGCAGTGGAGATATTCACTGCTTGAAGACGCTGATTGTGCATATTCAGACTGACCCAGTCCTCACCTATTGTTAATTCTGCGCCTGCTTCTTCAAATTTGCATAACTGCGATAATAAAGTATCAGGGCGTACTCGTTTTACAGTAACATGTCCTCGAGTTAATGCTCCGGCAGCCAGATAAGTTCCTGCTTCAATTCGGTCAGACATTACAGAATAAGTGCCTCCAGAAATGGATTCCACGCCTTCAACTTCAATGCTTGACGTGCCTGCGCCGGAAATTTTAGCACCCATTTGAATTAAAAAATTAGCTAAATCTACAACCTCTGGCTCTCGAGCAGCGTTTTTAATAATTGTTGTGCCCTCAGCAAGAGCAGCAGCCATTAATACATTTTCAGTACCCGTCACTGTAACCGTATCAAACATAATACGCTTACCTTGTAAGCGTCCTCGTCTGCACACTGCGTTAATGTAGCCGTTTTTTACAGTGATATCTGCTCCCATCGCTTTCAATGCTTTTAGATGTAAATCAACGGGACGAGTTCCAATTGCACAACCACCAGGTAAAGACACATCTGCCTTACCAAAACGTGCAAGCAAAGGACCCAGAACTAAAATTGAAGCGCGCATGGTTTTAACGAGTTCGTAAGGAGCAACAAACTCATTCACTTGACTGGCATCAACCTGGACATTCATTTTTTCATCAACAATTAATTGAGCGCCCAGTTGACCTAATAACTCCATCATTGTAGTGATGTCTTTCAGATGAGGAACATTGGAAATAGTCACATGATCTCGTGCAAGCAAGCTTGCTGCCATAATAGGTAAAACCGCATTTTTTGCTCCTGAAATAACTACTTCACCATTGAGTGACTTACCGCCATTAATTAATAATTTATCCATGTTGATTCCCCCATTCTTCTTTTGTCCACGTCTTCATGCTGATCGCGTGAAGTTTACCAGTGGTAATTAATTCTTTTAGTTGTGCGTAGACCCACTGCTGTCTGGCTACTTTGGATTTATTTAAAAAGACATTACTGACCACAGTGATCTGGTATTGATAACCATCCCCCTCCACTTTAACGTAAAAAACGTCATCAATGGTTTTAAATCTTTGTTCAATTTCTTCGTTACTTATCATTAAAATTAGCCAACCAACCGAAATAAATACAAATTTTGGCAAATAAATTAAAACCGGATACAACACTCAAATCATTAACTTAGAAAATCGTAACAATTTATCTTAATAATGTCCTTGAGTATTCACTATCCTGTATATTGCTCAAATAAAAAGAAAACCCGGGCTACATGCTCGCGCCTCACCCAGGCTACAATCAAATAAAAATTATACAGCTTCTAAAATACCTTTTACACCACAAAATTCTGCTAAAGCTTGAGTTTCGATAGGCATTCCTATGATTTCAAAAGATTTATTATTTCTTTTACATAACTTCCTGGCCTCAATAAGCAGTGCTAAACCGGCACTGTCGCAATGCGTTACTCGGATCAAATCAAGACCAAATCGATCGCCTCCATCCTCTGTCAAAGCCTGATAAAGCTTTGCACGCACCAAAACAACCGATTTAAAAGTTAACTCCTCAACTTCGGGCTTAAAATAAACTGTATTCACAATTAAGAAGCCCTTTTAAGTTGTTTATTTTCCATTTGTTTAATTACATCATCAATGCTAGAGATTTGTAGGGCTTCAGCAAACTGCGATCTGAAGCTTTGCAGTAAACTGACTCCTTCTACACTGATATCATAAATCTTCCACTGACCATTTTTTGCAACCAGGCTATAAGACAATTGAATATTTTGTCCTTCAGCACGAACAATAATACTGTTAACACGCAAAAAACGAGAATTCGCAGCACTTCTTAAAGGTAAGAATTGAACACTTTCATCGGAGTATTGCGCTAAAGGGCTTGAATAAGTGCGAATGACTAAACGAGTAAATGCCTTGGAAAATTGCGCTCTTTGTGTTTCTGTTGCTTTGCTCCACGCTTGTCGCCCTAAAACAGAGCGCGACATTCCTGGAACATCAACGATAGGCAGCAAATGAGCTTCAACTGCTTGATATATAATATTAGGATTACTCTTTAAACTGGACTTATTTTCTTTAAGCGTCGCAATAATACTATTAGCGGTTTGCTCCAACATAGGTATGGGTGAGTTTTGAGCATTCATTATTGGAGATAAAATCACTCCGGCAACAAATAGAATTGTTTTTATTATTCTCATGTCTCTGACCTTATTTTTTAATATTAAACAGTAATTGACCAATTAAATTTTCAAGAATTATTGCTTCTTGAGTCTTTCCAATTTCATCACCTTGACGCAAATAGGGATGATCGTTACTCGCTGCATCTTCAAAGCCCGGAACGATACTAATATAATTCGATCCAAGCAAGCCCTCAGTCAAAATTCGCGCAGAAGAATCCTCATAAGGTATTTTTTTATCTTGTCGCAAACGCATCGTTACTTTTGCATTAAGCGCCTCCGGTTGCAACTCAATATGAGTTACTTCACCAATTCTCACTCCCGCAACTGTAACTGGTGCTCTAACTTTCAAGCCACCAATGTCAGTAAAATCGGCGGTAACGTCATAAGTATCATGAGACATAAAACTGGAAAGATTACTCACTTTCATCGTCATCACCAACAGGGCCAACATCCCAAGCGACATAAATAGGCCAACACTAAAATCTACGTAACGTTGCTTATTCATTTACCAATCTCCAATCATCATCGCGGTCAACAAAAAATCCAGTCCTAATACAGCAAGCGAAGAATAAACCACTGTTTTAGTCGTCGCTTGGCTAATACCTTCTGCAGTAGGCACACACTCAAAACCCTGAAATACCGATATCCAGGTTACAACAAAAGCAAAAACTAAACTTTTAATAATACCACTGAGTACATCAATTCGAAAATCCACGGCTGCTTGCATATTAGACCAGAAACTTCCTGCATCGACACCCAACCAATGAACACCAATAAAATAACCACCAAAAACAGCAACAGCAGAAAAAATTAATGCTAAAAGAGGCAAGGTAATAAAGCCTGCTATAAAACGAGGGTAAATAACACGACCTAAAGGATCGACGCCCATCATATCCATGCTGGATAATTGTTCTGTCGCTTTCATTAAACCAATTTCAGCGGTCAATGCAGATCCTGCTCGTCCGGCAAATAATAAAGCACTAATTACAGGTCCGAGCTCCCTTGAAATACTTAAAGCCAATAATTGACCTAATTGGCTTGAAGCACCAAATTTTTGTAAGGTATTATAGCCCTGAAGACCAACAACCATGCCAATAAATAAAGCCGATACAACTATAATCAAACACGATAATACACCAACAAAATAGATTTGATAACGTAACAGCGGCCATAATCTTTGAATATCAGGTCGTCGAAACAACATAAAAAATAAGAATAAACCCGAGCTACCTAAGTCTTGTAACACTTGAGTGCTGCGATTGCCCATACGCATAATGAACTTAAGCATCTAATAGCTCCTCAATATAAGACCTCGCAGGATAGTGAAAAGGAACAACGCCATCCGCCTCTCCATGCATAAACTGCCTCACATGGGGTTCGGATGATTGAACCAGCTCACCAGGCGTACCTTGTCCAATAATTTTTCCGCCAGCAATGAGATAAACATAATCAGCAATGGAACATGTTTCCTCAACATCATGAGATACAATGATTGTTGTGGTATGCAACAGTTCATTTAAGCGTTTAATCAAACGAACCAGAACACCGAGCGAAATAGGATCTTGTCCAGTAAAGGGCTCATCATACATCATCAGTTCCGGATCCAAAGCGATAGTACGAGCTAACGCCACCCGCCTTGCCATTCCTCCGGATAATTGAGAAGGCATCAATTCAGCAGCACCGCGCAACCCCACAGCCTCAAGCTTCATCAACACAATATCACGTAACATGGAATCATTTAATTGAGTATGCTCTTTTAAAGGAAAAGCAACGTTTTCAAATACCGACAAATGAGTGAACAAAGCGGAGCTTTGAAAAAGCAGCCCCATGTTTCGTCGTGCCTCATACAACGCTTTACGTGATAATTGGTGCATGTTTTGACCATTGACATAAATAGCACCGCTATCAGGCTTTAACTGGGCGCCAATTAGCTGCAATAAAGTTGTTTTCCCAGAACCACTCGGCCCCATGATCGCGGTTATTTTACCTCGCTCAACCACCATATATATACCATTGAAAATAGAACGGTTCTCTCGAGTAAAGACCAGATTCTTTATTTCAACCCAATTTTCAGGCATGCTCACTTTTCCGATGATGAATCAAAAGTAGGAGTATATACTGGATTGCAAAAAAAATGAGGTATTTGATCCTATTTATTAAAATGTTTTTTTGTTATAATCAAAAACAAACAAAAAACAACAAATACTTTATGAATTTTTGTACACTTGGACTTGCCGTTATTGAAACAGAAGCACAAGCTGTTTTTGAATTAACCAAAAGAATCGACACTAGATTTGAGAAAGCTTGTGAATTATTACTTGCCTGTAAGGGACGTATTGTCGTCACGGGTATGGGAAAATCTGGACATATTGCTAATAAAATTGCTGCGACCTTATCCAGTACAGGCAGCCCTTCTTTTTTTATGCACCCTGGAGAAGCAAGTCATGGTGATCTGGGCATGATCACACGACAAGATACTGTTGTTGCTATTTCACATTCAGGAAATACGGTCGAATTAGTCACTTTACTTCCTTTATTAAAAAGATTGGAAATCCCGTTAATAACCTTAACAGGAAACAGCGAATCTACTTTAGCAAAAGCAGCAGATGTAAACTTGGACGTGAGCATCAAACAAGAAGCATGCCCACTTGGCCTTGCACCAACGACCAGTACCACCGTGGCTTTAGTAATGGGCGATGCTCTGGCCATCGCACTCTTGCAAGCGCGCGGATTTAGTGAAGAAGACTTTGCGTTATCTCATCCAGGCGGTTCTTTAGGCAAAAGATTGTTATTGCGTATCGATGAGCTCTACCATCAAGGAGATCAACTTCCACTCGTTTCTGAAAATGCAACGGTAAGTGAAGCATTAATTGAAGTAACCAATAAAAAACTCGGTATGACTTGCGTCATTGATCATAAAGGACATCTCGCGGGAGTCTATACTGATGGTGATGTTCGACGTACGTTAAACCGCCAATATGACATTAATGTCACCCCAATTAAAGAGGTAATGACACGTAATGCACGTACTATTCCCAAAGGAATGCTTGCCGCAGAAGCTTTGGCAATTATGCAAAAGTATACCATTACTTCATTAGTCGTAGTAAATGAAGAAACTCTACCTGCTGGTGTCCTCCATCTCCACGATTTGTTAAAAGCTGGTGTTTTTTAAATGAATAAGTTAATCGAGCACGCTAAAAACATTAAATGCCTCATTTGTGATTTAGACGGCGTGCTGACTGATGGACTCTTATACATAGATAATCATTTTAATGAGCTTAAAACCTTTCATATACGTGATGGTGTTGGCTTAAAATTACTCATGGCAGCTGGAATTGAGGTAGCCGTTATTACGGGATCCAACAATGCAGTAGTAGATCATAGAATGCAACAATTAGGGATTGTTCATTACTATAAAAACCAGCTTGATAAACAAGAAGCATTCACAGAACTTAAAAATAGATTAAATCTCCAAAACGAAGACATCGCTTATATTGGAGACGATATTCCTGATGTCCCCATTATGCAACAAGTGGGCTTTAGTGTTGCGGTTGCTGATGCAGTACACCATATTAAAGAAATTGCTTTATGGCAAACGTCTTTACCAGGCGGTCGCGGCGCGGTACGTGAATTATGTGACCTTATTCTTAATGCACAAAACAAAATGGACTTGGCTATCGCAGGTTATCTAAAACAATGAATGCAGCAAAACAATTTATATGGCTCTTTTTTACTTTAATCATCCTGGCATGCTCTGGATGGTATTACAGTCATTCCTCAGCATTTATTCGCCTGGATCGCGACACGTTGATCAATTCAGTAGATACTACAATTTCCAATGTAACAGTACGCCAGTTTAATCAACAAGGTACCCTTGCTAATTTGCTCAGAACCCCCCAAATGCAGCATATTCAAAAAGATAATGTTTATTTATTTCAAAATCCACATATCCTGGTAAGCCAGGAAGAGCAACCGCCTTGGGATATCACTTCAAAAAAAGCAAAATCTTTTGAGGGTGGCAAACAAATTACATTCATAGGTAATGTAGTAGTTCATCAGAAAAAAGGAGATAAATCCCAAGAAAGCACTTTTAAAACAGAAGAAGTAACCTATTTACCTAAAGAAAAAAAAGCAAGAACTGATGTCCTGGTGACCTATGAACAACCAGGAAATATCATCCAATCTACTGGAATGAACGCCTATCTCGATGAAAAAAGAGTCGAATTACTCCACCAGGCCAGGGGAAGTTATGTTCCAGAAAATGGTTAATTACAGCTTATTTCTACTGCTCATCGTCACATGCTCTGCTTATGCTTTATCTGAAGATAAAGAAAAAGTGATGCATGTTATGGCAGACTCAGCAGATTTGAATCAACAAAAACATAAAGGCATTTATATCGGTAATGTGGAGTTGATCCAGGGAACAACAAATCTACAGGCAACGAAAGCTGTAACTCTTGGCAATGAAAAAAATCAGCTTGTTGTAGCCATAGCAAGCGGAGTTTCTGGAAAACAAGCGCATTACTGGACAATGACCGATCTTAAAACCCCCACTCTCCATGCTTATGCAGATACCATCAAGTATTATCCACAACGCCATTTAATTGAGTTAATCGGTAATGCTCGCGTGGAACAAGGCAAGGACTCGTTTTCTGCAGAAAAAATAAGTTACGATACCAAAAAACAACATGTCCTATCCCAAGGTAAAGGCAACCAAAGAATTACTATTATTTATCATCCTGAAAAGAAATCATCATGAGTATTCTAGAAGCGCGGAATCTTAAAAAATCATTTAAATCGCGAACAGTGGTAAATGGTATTAACCTTCATATCAAACAAGGCGAATGTGTCGGCTTATTAGGCCCTAATGGTGCCGGCAAAACAACCTGCTTTTATATGATAGTTGGCTTGCAATCATGTGATGAAGGACAAATCTTTTTAGCCGAACAAGACATTACTGCAAATGCGATGCACCAGAGAGCACGCTTGGGTATCAGTTACCTTCCACAAGAAGCTTCTGTTTTTCGTAAACTCACTGTTGCAGAAAATATTATGGCCATTCTTGAGCTGCGGCCAGATTTGAGCGAACAAGCTCGCGAAGAAAAGCTCGACCTATTACTTCAAGAATTTCATATTAGCCATTTACATAAAAGCTTAGGTATAGCTTTGTCTGGTGGAGAAAGACGACGCGTAGAAATTGCGAGAGCTTTAGCGATAGAACCGTCTTTCATTCTACTCGATGAACCTTTTGCTGGAGTCGACCCCATTTCAGTTATTGATATCAAAAAAATCATCCAGCATTTATGCAATAAAGGGATAGGTGTATTAATTACCGATCATAATGTAAGAGAAACTTTAGATATCTGTGAGCGCGCCTATATTGTCAGCCAAGGAAAAATATTGTGCGAAGGCACCCCTAATATTATACTGGCTAACCAGCAGGTACGGGCTGTGTATCTGGGCGAAGACTTTACTTTATAAAGTTCTCGAAGCTTGATGGTACGACCAATAACACCAATAATCTCATTACAAATCCTCTCCTACCAATGGGAGAAGGGATTTTTTTCTTAAAGATTATTATTTTTGTGATTTAATATGTTACTCCTAATCGATAATTACGATTCATTTACCTACAATCTGGTACAATATTTTCAATGTTTAAACCAGGAAGTTGTTGTTTATTCCCATGATCAAATCAGCATCCAACAAATAAAAAAGCTTAATCCCAAGTATCTGGTCATCTCCCCTGGGCCTAAATCGCCAAATGATGCAGGTATTTCTATGGAGGCGATTCGCGCATTTCACAGTGATGTCCCCATACTGGGCATTTGTTTAGGACATCAATGTATTGCCCAAATTTTTGGAGGTAAAATAATATCGGCAACCGAAATAATGCATGGAAGAACTTCAACGATTACTCACAATCAAAGCGGGCTATTTAAAAACATCCCCAATCAGTTCAAAGCCACACGATACCACTCCTTAGCTGTAGATAAAAACAGTCTTCCAGGTTGTTTTTCAATTGATGCATGGGTAGATAATACAATTATGGCAATTTCGCATTGTCAATACCCCATTTTTGGTCTACAATTCCATCCAGAAGCCATATTAAGCCAGTACGGACTGCAATTATTAGATAATTTCTTAAATCATGAAACCTAATCTTTTATTTGAACACCTTATTGCGAAAAAAGATTTAAACCCTGAACAAATGCATGCTGTCATTAATCACTGCATGTCGGGTCAATACAACGATTCCCAAATTGCCACCTTCTTAGCGCTAATGCGTATGAAAGGTGAAACGACTGATGAATTAATTGCTGCTGCCGAAGTCATGCAACAGCTTGCTCATCCAATTAACTTAGGTGAACATTTAATTGATATAGTAGGTACGGGTGGGGATGGCAAAAATACGTTCAATGTCTCTACCGCATGCAGCTTTGTAGTAGCTGCTACAGGATTTCGTGTCGCAAAACATGGAAATCGCTCTGTTTCCAGTCGCAGTGGCAGTGCTGATCTACTCGAACAATCAGGATTTGTTCTCAGTCTTAACGATCAACAAACACAAGCGTGCATACAACAATGTGGTTTGGCTTTTTTATTTGCCCCCCACTATCACCCTGCCATGCAACATGCCCGTGCAGCTCGGCAACAATTAGGCATCAGAACTTTATTTAATTTGCTTGGTCCATTAATTAATCCCGCACGAGTCAAAAAGCAAGTTGTAGGCGTATTTACACCAGCATGGCAAAGCCCTTTAGCTGCAGTTTTAGCGCATTTAGGAAGTAAACGCGCCTTGGTGATTAGTTCAAACGACGGGTTAGATGAAATAAGTATCGCAGCACCTACAAAAGTAGTTGAATATCGAGAAGGAGTATTGAATCATTGGGTCATTAATCCTCAAGACCATGGCATTCATTATCACTCATTGGATGAAATTATTGTTAATTCCCCCGGTCGAAGTTTGGAGTTGATTCAAGAGGTATTTTCTGGAAAACATGGCGCTGCGCGCGATATGGTTTTATTAAATTCCGCAGCAGCAATTTATTGCGCGCACGAACATTTATCCTTTGTCCAGGCATTAGAGCACGCTAAAATAGCGATTGATAGCGGGAAAGCCAACCAATGTTTCACTCAACTTCGCCAATTAACTCAAACCCTAACTAAAGAAGCAAAATCATGAATAGTGTGTTACAACGTATTGCGCAACATAAACAGGAAGAAGTCGCACGTGCAAAAAAAAGTAAACCATTAAATTCGCTTGAACAACAACCAATCATGCCACGACGTGATTTTATTGCAGCATTACTCGATAAAAAAACTCCATCAATTATTGCAGAAATTAAACGCGCTTCGCCCAGTAAGGGATTAATTAGAGAAACGTTTCATGTACCCGAAATTGCAACAACCTATGCACAACATGGTGCTCGTTGTTTGTCTGTTCTTACAGATATTGATTTTTTCCAAGGCCATCCTGATTATCTAACACAGGCAAAAAATCCGTGTAACCTGCCTGTATTACGCAAAGATTTTATCCTGGATTCCTATCAAATTTATGAAAGCCGTGCATTAAATGCCGATTGTATTTTACTTATTGTTGCGTTGCTTGACGACGCGCAGTTAACTGATTTTTGTCAATTAGCTCAAGAGCTTGAAATGGCTGTCCTTGTTGAAAGTCATAACCAAGAAGAATTGGAGCGTGCTTTACGCTTGCCCACTCCTTTAATTGGCATTAATAATCGAAGTCTGCATACATTTAAAACGGACCTTCATCTGAGTATTGACTTAAAAAAATACGTACCCGATGGCCGGATTTTGATTACAGAAAGTGGAATAAATACCCACGCAGATATCTGTTTGATGCAATCTCATGGAATCAATACATTTCTCATTGGCGAAAGTTTAATGAGAGCACAAGACATCGGAAAAGCATTGGATCAGTTGCTGCACGGAGGGGGTCAATAGAGACATTGGGTATTGGAGTTGTGTCACGTAGCCTGGGTGCAGCGCAGCTGAACCCGGGTTTATTGTGGTGACTCAGAACCACTGGTTCCGCTGCGCTGCACCAAGGCTACGTGACTTTGTCCCTTGCTCAACAAGCGTGTAAGTGAGGTTTCGAGTGCAAGCGCACTCCAGAAGCTTAAATGGAATCCATTAAATGAATGGACTCTAGCCTGATAATTACTCATCCAAATCCGGTTCTAAAGGTTGTGATGGTTCTGGCTCATGGGCTCCAGGATCATCGGGCTCATAAGGCTCGGGATTAGATGGATACTCATGCGGCTCCTCATGGTACTACTCATAAGGGTCTGGTATTTCGTCTCCGTCTTTCAAAATAACCTCCTTATGTTGAACTATTTATAAAAATTATAGCAAAGGAAATACAATGAAAGTAGCAATAATCACTGGAGCGGCGAGTGGAATTGGATTGGCATTAAGTGAAATCCATTTACAGCAAGGCAACACGGTGGTGATGGTTGATAAAGATGCGATAAAACTCAAACGTGAAACCGAACGTCTGTCATCCAAGTTTCCAGAAAAAGTCCTGGATTTATCTTGTGATGTCACCCAGGCTGACGAAGTCACTCAATTATCACATCAAGTGCAAAATCAACTAGAGCGTATTGACTGGATTTATAATAATGCCGGGATTATTGGCCAGTTAAGTCCCATTTGGGATTTATCCCTTGTTCACTTCCAAAAAGTCATGGACGTTAACCTCAATGGAATGATTCATATCATCCAAGCTTTTACTCCTTTTTTATTTCAACAAAATTTTCGTGCTCAGATAATCAACATGGCAAGTTTATATGCGCTTTGCACCGGGTCACAAACTGCTTCATATGCCATTTCGAAACATGCTGTTCTTGCGTTATCAGAATCGCTTTATTTTGATCTCGAGCGCTTACAAAAACCAGTCGATGTGTCCGTGGTTTTTCCTTCTTTTACAGATACTTCACTATTGTCTCATAATACAGCCGACTCTCCCCTACAGGATGCTTTAAAATCACTGCTATCACATTCTCGACCAGCTATTGATATAGCAAAACACATTGTTCAGGAAGTAGAACAGAAAACATTTTATATTTTCCCGGATAAAGAAGTGAAAGGATATTGTGAAGAACGGACCAAGGCAATCATAGAACAAGGCAAGCCGCATGTGACCAATATTGAAGAATTAATGAGTTCTTTAATAAAACGCCAAGAATCTAGAAAGTAAAGTAACTCTTCACGTAATAAATTCGTCGGTCGGGCAACATATTGCCAGACATTATTTAGATAAACACCGTTATGCTTCTAACATATCCAAAAGCTCACGTCGAAACTTGTGATAATCAACTTCTAAAGCATGGCGCATGTGAGATTTAAAGCGATAATGAGGCTTATTCATTTCGCGATCGATTTTATCATGCAATTGTTCTGGCCGTTTCAACGTACCCATAATAATGCGCGCCACTATTTTTGATTGATGATCTGCCAATGGCCAGATACACCCCTGCGGTTGGCACAAACCAATAAAATATAAATTATCATGCTCTGGATGCATCATTTTACGGTAAAGAGGAATCTTGGTTGAACAACTGAAATCGACAATCTCTTTTTCGATAAATGGGAAGCTGATTTTATAGCCTGTGGCAAAAATTACCGTATCAAACTCTTCATGACTTCCATCTGCAAAATGAACCTGATTTCCTTCAAAATGAGTCATTCCAGGACGAGGAGCAATTTCACCATGCCGAATAAAATAGAGTAATTCCGTGTTGATTGTTGGATGAATTTCCAGGGGGCCACAATCAGGTTTCATTAATTTGTATTTGGCATAACGACCTTGCAAAATACGCGCAAACAGGCTCAGAACTTTCTGTCTTAATCCTGAAGGCATCCATTTAATTTTTGCTACGGCATCATCCGTAGGTTTACCAAATACAAATTTGGGAAAAATATGATAACCTCTGCGCATACTGATGCACGTTTTCGGAGAGATTCGCGCTACTTCCACGGCAATATCACATGCAGAATTACCACCACCAATGACAAGAACCCGTTGATCTTTAAAAACAGATGCCTTTTTGTATTGATGTGAATGCAGCATTTGACCGGCAAACTCGCCAGGATATTCCGGCATGTACGGATCCCAGTGATGTCCATTCGCAACTAATAAATAATCAAAAAATTCTTCATGAACGCCTTCATCATTTTTAAAAGTAACCCGCCATTGATGATGGTCCGTTTGTGTTACTTTGATGACATTGGTATTAAAGCGAATGTACTTCGTTAAATCAAAATGGTCGGCATAGCTTTTAAAGTAATCCAACACCAGTTTATGCGAAGGATAATCAGGGTAATGTGCCGGCATTGGAAAGTCTTCAAACTGAGACCAACGTTTGGAACTGATTATATGAGTCGTTTCATAAAGACTGGAGTGATCATTGGTTTCGTCATAAATCCAGTTACCACCGATTTGACTGTTTTTTTCAAATACAGTGATATGAACAACTCCTTGCTCTTGCAAATTTTTAATTGCAGCCAGTCCGCTTGGACCTGAGCCAATAACACAGACACGAGGAGAATGTTCTTTACCCTTTTGCATTTTTTGCATTACTCAACACCTTTTTTACTTCTTCCATTATCATTGCTTGAACAATAGGATCTTTATCAATTGTGAAATGATTTACTTCAATGCCCTTTATGGTAGTGACATTAATATTATCAATACGCGTTTTTTCAGGATCAACCGCTCTAAGTCTCAAACCACTAAACATGGGAACAAAACCAGACTTGTAAAAGTTCATGGCGTGTTTCACATTTGGTGGAACAATAGTTTGGGACACCGCATCAACAGTAACTAACAAATCGACGGGGATACCCATTTTATTCAAATTACGTGCAACTTTAATTTGCTCGTTTGCCCCTAAGGAATGTCCAACCAGGATCATGGGCCGCGGCGTTTTATTGGTTTGATAATACGTCACAATTTTACGCGTTTCATGACCTGCGTTGTACCACATGTCACTTGTAGCAGCAATGTCGCATTCTTCTTCAACAGTATCGCTAAGCATTCTCATCCCAGTGCTAAAAACGCCAAGTCCGCCAAGCATGGTATGAACTTCACCACGATAAGCCTGGGTTTTACTGCCTTGCACCGCTTTTTTTACAGGTTTTTGAATTGGTGATTGATGAAGAGTACGTTGAGCGATCTTGGGAATAGGCTTTTTCTCAGAAGCTCTACCTCCTGATAAGTCAAAGCATCCAGTCATCCCTAAAGTGACTAGCGAAAACAAAAATGATGTAAAAAACTTAACGTGTTGATGTTGGAAAAGGTTCATTTTATTTTTATTCTAATTTTTTAGAGCGCATATTATAGCTTATTCTAAGATGGTTGCCAAGATGTCGTCCAATAATTAGGCATATTTGGTTTATAAATTACAGTTACAGCATTGTAATTTTTCGTACTCATTCTGTAATTCAAAAGATTGATGCTGTCAGTAGTTTCTTAATTTTGATACTCTGTTGACTCGTCATAAAACCTGATATTAAATTTTGGTCATTCGCCATGGAAACACAAATTGCAATTCTTACCGTCAGCCAGCTGAATCGACAGGTTAAAAGTTATCTCGAAAATGAACTGGGCATTGTCCATGTTGAAGGAGAAATATCCAATCTGAGCAAGCCGGTATCAGGTCATTTTTATTTTACTTTAAAAGACAGTAATGCCCAAGTACGTTGTGTTTATTTTAAAAATCGTCACATCAGTTCGCTAACAACCCAATTGAGTGATGGTCAGCATATCGTAGCCAGTGGCAGATTAAGTCTTTATGAAGCACGTGGTGACTATCAATTAATCGTAGAGCAAATTACAAAAGCCGGACTTGGGGCTCTTTATCAGCGCTTTGAAGAGCTAAAAAATAAGCTGGCTGCGGAAGGATTGTTTAACACTACAAGAAAAAAGCCACTTCCTAGTATGCCTCAAGCCATCGGCGTAATTACCTCTACCACAGGTGCCGCAATTCGCGATATCTTATCAACGATTGATCGACGATTTCCGTTAGCCACTGTATTTATTTACCACAGCGAGGTTCAAGGTGCTGTGGCTGCGCAACAACTGATTACAGCACTACACCGTGCCAACATGGAGAAACAGTGTGACGTTCTCCTGCTTGCTCGTGGTGGGGGCAGTATTGAAGACTTATGGGCATTTAATGATGAGCAATTAGCACGTCAAATAGCCCAAAGTTCGATTCCCATCGTTTCAGGGGTAGGACATGAAACCGATTTTACAATCGCTGATTTTGTGGCTGATTACAGAGCAGAAACGCCCACGGCTGCTGCAACCGCAGTGACACCTGATTGCACTGAATTATTTAAATTATTAAATCACGCAATTTCTCGTTTAGACGATGCGATGCATCGTTTTTTACTAAAATATCAAATAAAATTACAGCATTTAATCGATAAAATTTCCTCGCCTCAAAAAACAATTGCGAGTTACTGGCAAACTACAGATTATCTCGAGCGGCAACTGATTTCAGCAATGAGCACCATGCTGAAACATAAAAAGCATCAACTTCATCTCAGCATCAATCAGTTGCACGTTAAAAATCCAAAAGTGCAAATCAAACAAACACAAATCATCCTCCGCCAGATCACAAGCCAATTAATTCAATGCGTGCAAAACAAAGTGAAACAACTGAATTATCAATTAAGTACCCAGCTTGCCACCTTGTATGCCGTGAGTCCCTTGGCTACACTGGAGAGAGGGTATGCTATAGCAACTAAAAAAGATAAGGTATTGTTTTCCACCCAACAAATACGCATAGGCGATACAATTAACGTGCGCTTGGCACAAGGTAATTTGACTTGTGCAGTCACTCAAACGGAAGAGTAAAATATGCTTGATGAATTAAACAATAGTCTTAATCTGATTATCAGCCAAACAAAAAATAACATGACGATTTTGGTAGTTATTTTACTTATCCCTTGGTGTTTTTTTCTGATAAGTCTTGTTTTTAGACCCATATTGTTACTTGGTATTACCCCAAGACGTATTCGCGGTTTACCAGGCATTCTTTTTGCTCCGGTATTACATGCCAATTTCAATCATATCTTTTTTAACTCCATCCCTTTAGTAGTATTAAGCAATTTTATTTTAATTAATGGGTTGAGTTATTTTCTTGTGGTGACGGTCATGATCGATGTATTGAGTGGATTTGCTACTTGGTGTTTTGCTAAACCTGGCTTACATGTAGGTGCCAGTGGCGTTGTTACGGGATATTGGGGGTTTTTAGTCAGTAATATTTATCAAAGCGGAACACTAACTACCATCATTTTAGGCATAATCAGTGTCTATTACTTTGCTGGTATTTTCCTGGGTATTTTTCCAAAAGATAAAGGCGTATCCTGGGAGTCCCATTTATTCGGTCTTTTAGCAGGCTTAGCTACGAGTTATCTATTGCAAGCATATCCTGATTACTTGCATCTCATCCAGGGTTTAGCGAATACTTTTTAAAACAATGCAATTTTTACCAAGAGAGCCGAAAATAGCCTTATTTTCGTGCTCCAAGCACAATATACTAGTAGAAATACAAACAAACCCTATGCTATCCTAAACGGATAAACACTAAGAGAAATCAAGATGCTATCCCTTAAAAACTTTTTTTTCGCAAGTCTATTAAGTCTACTTATCTCACCAACTTTCTCTGCAAATAATTCAGGATATGTCGATGTATGTTGCAGCAATATGGGTGGAGTGAGTTACTGTGATTCATCTGCAGGGCGTCTTGTTTGTAAGAATGGTTTTTACTCAGCGTGTTATTGCACACCTCACGCAGTAATGGATTTACAGCTCTTTAGAGGCTGTTGTTTATGGAAAGGTGGCGTTGTCACTACTTATAATATTACCGGCTTCGTCTTGTGCAATGATGGCTCCATTTCTGAAGAATGCTCGTTGACACAAGGCACACAATCAATTGCCTCTTGGTAATCTACCACTATTTTACAACCAATTGAATGGCGCAGCCTGCCTCGGGGTTCTGAGTTAAGTCACAAAACCAGGGTTCCTCTCCGCTTCACCCGGGCTGCGATATTATTGGATTTGCTTGAATCCAAATAAAAGAACCTTACTAAAGGAACATCGTTTATGCAGTACAAAGCATTATCTATTGCTGGATTTGATGGTTGTGGCGGTGCAGGCATCCAAGCTGATCTTAAAACCTTTTCGGCTCTTGGTTGTTACGGTATGTCTGTGCTCACTGCATTGCCTGTACAAAATACATGTGGTGTCAGACAGTGTTACAGCATTCCCTTACAAGCAATTGAAGATCAGCTTCATGCTATTTTTGATGACATTAGACCCGACAGCATTAAAATAGGGATGCTATTCAATCATGAAATTATTGAACTTGTTACCTCATTTCTTAAAGAGAGAGCAACTGATATACCCATTATCGTCGATCCCGTGACCATTTCTAAAAATGGTGAGCCATTATTATTACCAGAGGCAGTAGACTCCTTAGTGACCATACTTATGCCTTTAGCTACTTTAATTACACCAAATCTTCCCGAAGCAGCTACTTTTACAGGAATTAATGCTCAATCTGCAGAAGAAATGCTTCAGGTAGGCCAAAAACTTTTGAATTTTGGCTCTCAGTATGTTCTGCTTAAAGGAGGACATTTGACATCTGCCGAAGCGAATGATTTGCTGATTGGTGTTGATGGAGAGCTACGCTGGTTTTCAAGTCCACGCATTCACTCACAAAATACACACGGCACTGGTTGTACCCTGTCAGCAGCAATTGCAGCATGTCTTGCCCAACAAATCGATTTAGTGAAAGCATGTGCGATTGCAAAAGATTATTTATGGAAGGCAATCAAAGCAGCACAGAACGAGAAAATTGGTTTAGGAAAAGGACCGGTTCACCATTTTTATCATCTTTGGCCAGTAGAATTGTAATCACATACAAGAGATACTCTGCTTTTCTATTAACTCACCAAAGCATAAAGCACTAAAAATGATCAATAAATACCCTATGGTTGAATAGCAAAATATTGTGTCTGACACTGATAAAATGCAAAAAACTGTTAATAGCCCTAAAAGAAATGGCTTCGTTTCTTTTAGTTTAAATGCCGTAACAAACAAAGTTCCTAAAAAAAAGAGAAAAAGCAGCATCCCAATCAATCCTTGCTCAGCAAGTACTAGCCAATATTGACTATGAGGCTCGTTAAGTTTTTCCCATAAAGGCACAGGTCGATCTTGAGTAAAACGATAAGGAAATCCTCCAGTACCTATTCCAATAATTGGGTGTTCATCAAATAAAGATCGGGCATATCGATGAAATTGAATTCTGTAGCCTAGTGAAGTATTGGCTTGATTGTGTTGTAAAAGCTTAATGTCACTAATCAATGCTTCAGTTCCTTTTTGCAATACAGGACTACAGGCATAAGCTAAAAAGAAGACGCCAACAAATACTAAAATACCCATTATGGCTTTTTTAAAGGAAAGTTTTTGAAGCAGTAACAAAGAAGACAAGATGCCATAAGTAATATAGCCTGTTCTGCCAGTATTAATAAAAAAGATTTGATAGCTTCCTAATAATACAAGAGACAAATAAAAAAATCGTAACCATCGCGTTGCATTCGCTTGGCAAGCCATGAGCACTGCTAAATAAACGCCAAAAGCAACCATAACTCCCGTCACGATATGATTGTAAAATATCTCACCTGGATCCGTTGGATCATTTAATAAAAAGAGATGATGATCTTTTAATATTGAAAGAATGCATGTAAACAACATCACTAGAATATAGCTATGGAACGCCCATAGTCTTATCTGCGGTCTAATAAAACCTACAGCAAGCAAGGGCAGGAAAATCATCTTTGAATATTTATAAATCGTATTATATTGCACTGATAATGGTGCCTCTGACCAGATACAAGAGATTATCACATAAACAAATAATACAACGGCAGCTCGCGCCCATAGCGTATTAAATGCAAGGGGGATGTATTGTCGGTAAAAAGGGGTGATCAACAATGTAAATACACTGAGTAATAACAAAATGGACTTCAAACTCGAACTGATAGGAATAAAAAAAACTAATAAAAATATAAATGCAGGTGCCAACAAAGTAAATTTCTCGTCGGCAAGGATTAATTTCAAATTAGTTATTAATTTCAAATGATCTCCTCTGAGCTTTTTCCTAAAGAAGGTAATTGTTCTATATCACTGTCTTGATACAGTTGTTTAATACCACGGTAGAAAGTACATTGTGCATTAAAAATTGCAAATAAAAATCCAATTTTGCCATCCAAAAAACCACGCTGCAAGATATAACATCTAAAAAACATCCATGAAGTACTCGCCATGGTTTTGATAAAGCTGCATTTTCGTTGATTCAAAATATATGTTTTTGCACTGTAAGAGGAGTATTTGTTCATTTTATAAAGTACATGGCTGACATCTTTAAACGAATGATGCATGATGGAACTGCTCATTTTGCCAATGCGCGTTCCTTCTGGAAGTACTATTTTTTCATGAACAATGTCACTGCTGAAACATGCGTTCTCACGTTTAAAAAGGCGAATATGACGTTTAGGGCTGGAAGAGTACTTTAGCGGATGATTATAAAAATACATTTGAATCGCAATCCGAAAAGCATCTGCAGAATCAGATGCAATGGCCTGGAGTATTTCGTGTTGCAGTTTTTCGCTTATGGATTCATCTGCATCCAGATTGAGTACCCAATCGCAGCGTGCTTTTAATAAAGCACGCTGTTTTTGAGCGCCATACCCTGGCCAATCAGTAGAAAAAACATGTTCTGTATATCCTTTGGCAATAGAAACTGTTTTATCCGTACTCCCTGAATCAAGAACTATGACTTCATCAGCAAATCGCACTGATTCAAGACATCTTCTAATATTTTTTTCTTCATTCTTCGTTATTATTATTACAGATAAACCCATTTAAAAGACGCCCTCTCGATGGTCATGACTATCGAAATGTAACTTGCCGTCTTTTACTTTTAAAGTAACATGCCCACCATGCATTAACTTTCCAAAAAGCAATTCATCAGCAAGCGGTTTCTTCACATTTTCCTGAATTAGTCGTGCCATAGGACGTGCACCCATCACTTTGTCATAACCATGTTCAATGAGCCATTCCCGAGCCATTTTATCCACGTTAAAGGTAACACCTTTATGACTTAATTGCTCATCCAATTCCATAATGAATTTATCTACCACTAAACCAATAGTAACTGCATCAAGAGGTGCAAAGTTAATGATTGCATCAAGTCGGTTTCTAAATTCAGGACTAAATTGCTTTTTAATCACTTCAAGTCCGTCATTACTATTGTCTTGTAAAGAAAAACCGATGGAATTACGTACCATCTCTACAGCACCAGCATTAGAGGTCATTACTAAAATAATGTGTCTAAAATCAGCCTGGCGACCATTGGTATCCGTCAATGTTCCGTGGTCCATAATTTGTAACAACAGATTAAATACATCAGGATGCGCTTTCTCTATTTCATCAAGCAAGAGCACCGCATGTGGATTTTTGGTTACTGCTTCGGTCAATAAACCGCCTTTATCGTAACCTACATATCCTGGAGGAGCTCCTATCAAGCGAGAAACAGTATGCTTTTCCATATACTCAGACATATCAAATCGCAATAATTCAATGCCTAACACATTAGCAAGCTGTCTGGTCACTTCTGTTTTACCCACACCAGTAGGTCCAGCAAACAAAAAACAGCCTACAGGTTTTTGTGGATCTCTTAACCCAGAACGACCTAATTTAATTGCTGAAGATAAAGCAGTAATTGCCTGATCTTGACCGTAAACTAAAAGTTTTAAATCGCGTTCCAAATTACGCAAGGTATCTTTATCACGAGCAGAAACCTTCTTAATGGGTATGCGAGCAATTTTAGCAACCACGCTCTCAATTTCGGTAACACTAATTATTTTTTTACGTTTACTTGCAGTTAATAAATTCTGATAAGCGCCGGCTTCATCGACAACGTCAATTGCTTTATCGGGTAAAAATCGATCATTAATGTACTTTGCAGATAACTCAGCAGCTGCTTTTAGTGCAGGAATGGTGAATTTCACTCCATGATGTTCTTCTAATCGACCTTTTAATCCTTTCAATATTTCAAAAGTTTCATCAACTGTAGGCTCAGGAATATCAATTTTTTGGAAACGTCGTGCTAATGCCCTGTCTTTCTCAAAAATACCTCGATATTCTTGATAAGTCGTCGAACCGATACATTTTAATTCGCCATTAGCCAATAAGGGTTTAATTAAATTCGATGCGTCCATAACACCACCTGAGGCAGCTCCAGCGCCTATAATGGTGTGAATTTCATCAATAAATAAGACCGCACCCTCTTGTTGACTTAATTGCTTTAATACTGCTTTTAATCGTTTTTCAAAATCACCACGATACTTGGTTCCAGCAAGTAAAGCCCCTAAATCAAGTGAGTAAACAACACAATCTCTAATTGCGTCAGGTATTTCACCATCAACAATACGTCTTGCCAATCCTTCAGCAATAGCCGTTTTACCTACACCAGCTTCACCTACAAGCAAAGGATTGTTTTTTCTACGACGACACAAGACTTGAATCGTACGTTGTATTTCTTCATGGCGACCAATTAAAGGATCAATTTTGCCTTGTTTGGCACGACGGTTGAGATTCGTACAATAGCTTTCTAAAGGTGACTCATTACCTTCTGATGAACTCATATCATCTTCCATAGAATTCATGTTTTCGTGCATATCATTGTTTTGATATTTAGAAACACCATGAGAAATATAATTAATCACATCCAACCGGGTAATATTTTCACGACGCAAGAAATAAACTGCCTGACTTTCTTGTTCACTGAAAATAGCAGCTAAAACATTGGCTCCAGTCACATCCGTTTTACCTGCGGATTGCACATGAAAAACAGCGCGCTGCAACACACGTTGAAACCCCAGTGTTGGCTGCGTTTCTCTATCTAACTCATCATCAGGAATTCTGGGAGTAGTTTCATCAATAAATTCAATTAAATCCCTACGCAATGCCTCAACATTCGCATCACAAGCCTGCAACACACTTCCGGCAGCAGGATTATCAAGCAAAGACAACAGCAAATGCTCAACGGTCATAAATTCATGACGCTTCTCTTTTGCTTCCTTGAAAGCAAGGTTCAAGGTGAATTCAAGTTCTTTATTTAACATTGTCGTTGCTCCTCTTCAGCCCACAGCAAATTACTCGGGTTCCATGCTTGATAGCAATGGGTGCTGATTCATTATGGCATATTCATTTACCAGTGCTACTTTTGTTTCTGCTATATCGCGTGTAAATACCCCACACACGCCTTTTCCTTGGATATGAACCTGTAACATCACCTGAACTGCAATCTCTTCATTAAGATGAAAAAAATGCTTCAGAACCTCAACTACAAAATCCATAGGCGTATAATCATCATTGAGCAACACTACTTTGTACTTTCTAGGCACTTTGATTTCTAAGCTCATTTCTGGCTCAGCTACATTATGCCTTACAATTTCCTCAAGATTTTGTCCGCTCATAACATACAACCTCTATATTATTTTTATAGACTCCCTACGCGCTTTTGGCCAGTAAAATCAAATAATTTTAATGAAATAATTGGCCTTTGAAATAATCAAAAACATATTGGTTAGATAGCACTCACAAAGTGTTCTACCGTAACCTAAAACAACTTAAGTTACGGTATTTCATTTACAAATACTCAAAGGTACTTTACATATGCTTGATTATTTCCTCGCCAAAACCAGAGCTACTCACCAATGTTGCTCCGCTCATGCCTCGCTCAAAGTCATAAGTTACTGTTTTGGCTTCTATTGCACCTTCCATGCCTTTGATAATTAAATCAGCAGCTTCATTCCAACCCATATGACGTAACATCATTTCAGCAGAGAGAATAATTGAACCAGGGTTTACTTTATTTGTACCAGCATACTTTGGCGCTGTACCATGAGTTGCTTCGAATACAGCGACTTTATCACTGATATTCGCTCCTGGTGCGATGCCGATACCCCCTACTTGAGCAGCTAAAGCATCAGAAATATAATCACCATTCAAATTTAGCGTAGCAATCACGCTGTAATCTTCTGGTCTTAAAAGGATTTGCTGAAGGAATGCATCTGCAATAACGTCATTAATGATGATGCGCTTGCCCGTTTTAGGATTCTTGATTTCCATCCACGGTCCACCCTCATATTCTTTAGCACCAAAAACATCACGAGCAACTTGATAACCCCAATCTTTAAACGCCCCTTCGGTAAATTTCATAATATTACCTTTATGAACCAAAGTGACTGAGTGACGATCGTTATCAATAGCATACTGAATTGCAGCTTTTACTAAACGAGCAGTACCTTCTTTAGAAACAGGCTTAATTCCTATACCACAGTGTTCAGGAAAGCGAATTTTTTTAACACCCATATCTTTCATTAAAAATTCGATTACCTTGTTCGCTTCAGGTGTATCCGCTTGCCATTCAATTCCAGCGTAAATGTCTTCTGAATTTTCCCTAAAAATAACCATGTCGGTTTTCCAAGGCTCTTTCAGTGGACTTGGAACACCCGTAAAATACCGGATAGGACGTAAACAAGTAAAAAGATCCATTTCCTGACGAATTGCTACGTTCAACGAACGAATACCGCCACCAACTGGGGTCGTTAAAGGACCTTTAATGGAAACGACAAATTTTTTCATCGCCTCTAAAGTTTCTTTAGGTAACCATTGATCAGCACCATAAACTTGGGTTGCCTTTTCACCTGCATACACTTCCATCCAGGCAATTTTTCTTTTATCACCATAAGCCTTAGCGACAGCAGCATCAACAACTTGAATCATAGGTGGAGTGACATCAACACCAATTCCATCACCTTCAATAAAAGGGATAATTGGGTTATTGGGAACACGAAGAGACAGATCAGCGGCAACTGTAATCGCTTCACCATGTGAAGGCACTTTGATTTTATCGTATGTCATTGACAACTCCGTAAATTTAGAGAGAGCAATAATAGCATGTGATAACTTGGAATCCCAAGTATCATTTTACGAATTATCGATAAATGCTAATTCAATTACCAAATTGTATGCAGCCTAGAAATCCCAAGGTTAAATTGTAGTCTAAATGACGTATAGCGAACCACAAATCAAAAGATTTTATGCGTGTTGCAACATTTTGATTTGTTCAAAAAGCTGATCATAACCTGCTTCCACATTAATATAATCATTCTTTGCTAAATAAACAGACAAAGAACCATCATCTGTCGCAGAAGGTTTTTGCAGCACCCCATTAAAACCCTTGCTTTTTAAACGAAGAAAATCGCCAATTTTAGTGACTAAATAAAAATTTCGATAATATTTTTCAGGATCCAAATGAATCTCTTGTGCATCATTCTCAAGTGGCTTTCCAGGCAAATAATCTTTAAGCGAATAGGATGAATTATTATGGACAGCAACCACTTTCCCTTTAGGAAGTAATTGTTTGATTTTAATTGCTAATTTATTTACTTCTCGATGTGCTTGAGGGCTGTACTGACTGAGTTCAGAAAGTGTTCTTTTAATCCCAACATCAGTAAAAATACGATTTGGATCAAATTCGTAGCGCTGATTATTTAAATGAAATACGATATTACGACCACCTGAGTGATCCAAAGTAAGAAGACTTCCCCCTTCTTTTTGAATCACTACTTGAGCTGCCTTTAATGCTGTTTGTTCATTGTGATGTAAATGAACAAAAGTCTTACCTCGGCCAACTGTATGCTTAATCTCAACTTTTTCATCACCAACGAGTACAACGTGGTTCATACCATAAGCAAATTGACAAAAAAATAATGAAATCAATAAATTATATTGCATAAATCGCACGCACCTTAAATCCTAAATCGCGAATTGTATCATATTTAACCTAAAAATACAATGAACTCACAAGAATCATTGCTCATATTCTATAAATTGCCTACTATGATGCATCCTAATTTTTTATCATTCAGCTCATGACAGACATTATATTGTTCAATAATCCTTATGGCGTAGTTAGCCAATTTTCAGGTGACGTTCAGGAACACACGCTCGCTGAATTTATTGATATTCCTGATTTTTATGCAGCTGGACGCTTGGACAAAAACAGCGAGGGATTATTAGCCAACGATGGGACATTGCAACACAAACTCACCCACCCTAAATTTAATAAAAAGAAATATTATTGGGTACAGGTTGAAGGAATTCCTTCTCCAGCAGATCTAGAACCACTAAAAAAAGGATTAATTATCAAAGACATTAATTTTTTACCAGCTGAAGTTCGCCGCATCGATGAACCCATGCTCTGGCCTCGTAATCCGCCGATTCGATTTAGAAAAAACATCCCTACAAGTTGGCTAGAAATCATCATCAGAGAAGGAAAAAATCATCAAATCCGAAGAATGACCGCAGCAATTGGATTTCCTACGTTAAGATTAGTACGACACCGTATTGGTTCTTGGCAATTAGGAAATTTACAGCCTGGTGAATATCAAATAGTAAGTTCTGAAACGTAGCCTGGGTGCAGCGAAGCTGAGCCCGGGTTTATTGACATGGCTCCTAACCCCGGGTTCCGCTTCGCTGCACCCAGACTACAAATTCTTTCCCAACATTGGGGTTAGGCAGATTAAGCCCATGTTTTCTAGCGATAAGCCAAACGATTCAATAAATTATCTTCGCCCAAAAGACGAATCCAGGGCCATAGAAACATGCTGACAACAGCACTCGCAACAGGTGCAAATAAACTGTAATTGAAACCTAAGAGTACACCAATCAAAGAAATAATTGATTGATATAACAAGCAGAAAAATCCAACTAAAAATATTTGTTGCATCATGGAAAAAAATTGAAAGCGACGTGATTTACTTGAAGCAAGCCAAGTGACTAAAAGTAGGGCAAACGAATGCTCCCCTATCACTGTTGCAAGTAAAACATCCAGTAATAGACCAACAAACAGTAACGTAGTTAACCGAAAATTACCTGGTAAAAAATATTCGATATAAAGAACTAATAATAAGACCCAGGGAGGACGAAAGTCAGCAATTAATTCAGGCATAGGCAAAATAGATAAAAGAAGTGCAACAACAAATGCCAAGCCTAAACGTATGCGAAGATTTTTCATTACATAGACTCCTTCGCATTTAAACACTCATTAATTTGCGTATTCAATTGCTCTTGCTCTGCATCAGGCCAAATTAACAGTACCAATCGATTACGATTCAGCAATGCAACCGGCTTAACCTTCACTTTAACAAAATCATCCCCAGGAATACTATTAACCTGCTCTACAAATCCTACAGGATAGCCTTCAGGATAGTGCCTATCCAAACCTGAGGTCACTAATACATCGCCAGGATGAATCGAAGATGTTTTAGGTAAATTAATTAATGATAATGTTTCAATATCATTTGTTCCAACAAGAATTGCTCGCTCTCCAGTGCGGTTATTGCGTACGGGAACAGCACTTTTAGAGTCAGAAATTAACAAAACAGTGCTGGTTATAGGACCAACATCAACAATTTGCCCCATCACGCCTTTTGCATCCAAAACGGGCTGCCCTACATAAGCACCATCGCGTTTTCCTTTGTTTAAAACAACTACCTGACGTGAGTTACTGGTATCTACAGCAAGAATTTGTGCCGCCATGGCGCTCATATCTGCTTTTGATGAGGTCTGTAACAGTTCTTTAAGTTGTGAATTCTCTTTTTGAATCACAATGAGTTTTTGTAACTCTGCTTCCAACTTGGCTTGCTGGTAACGCAATTGCATATTTTCATCTATTAATGCTTTTTTCGAGCTAACAAGCGACTGTACCCAGCCAATAACACGAACAGGATAATCTACGGCATATTGCAAAGGAGCTACAACCAAAGAAAAACCACTTCGCACATTGTCTAAGTAGCGATAATGATAATCAGAGAACATGAGAAAAACAGAAAAGACTAAAGCGAGCACAAATCCTATAGAACTGTGCCCGCTTCTGCTAAATAACCTACTGTGCGTATTATTCTGTTGAGAGGAAATCACCGCCGCGCAAATCCATGGTTTCTAAAGCTTTACCACCACCACGTGCAACACAGGTCAGCGGATCTTCAGCAATTAATACAGGTAATCCCGTTTCTTCCATAAGCAAAGTATCAATGTTTTTCAACAATGCACCGCCTCCAGTCAAGACCATACCCCGCTCAGCAATATCAGCTGCTAATTCTGGTGGAGCCAGCTCTAAAGCTGCACGTACTGCACCAACAATACCTGACAAGGGCTCTTGCAACGCTTCTAAAATTTCAGCACTGGTTAAAATGAAACTACGTGGAATACCTTCAGCAAGATTTCTTCCTCTAACCTCGATTTCAAACAAATCACGGCTAGGAAATGCAGAACCAATTTCATGTTTAATACGTTCTGCTGTGGTTTCACCAATCAATGTGCCATAATTACGGCGAACATAAGACATAATCGCGTCATCAAACTTATCTCCACCAATACGTACCGATTGGTGATAAACAATACCGCTTAATGAAATAATCGCAACTTCAGTGGTACCGCCACCAATATCGACAACCATAGAACCACTGGCCTCTTCGACTGGCATTCCTGAGCCCAAGGCAGCAGCCATAGGTTCTTCAATAAGAAATACTTCACGAGCACCAGCACCCATAGCAGACTCACGGATGGCACGTCGTTCAACTTGTGTCGATCCACAAGGAACACAAACCAAAACACGAGGGCTTGGACGTAAGAATTTATTTTCATGCACTTTATGAATGAAATGTTGCAACATTTTTTCGGTAACAAAAAAGTCAGCAATCACGCCATCTTTCATTGGTCTAATTGCATTGATATTGCCAGGAGTTCTTCCAAGCATACGCTTGGCTTCCAAACCAACAGCAGCAACACGCTTTTGACCTGATTCGTTACGTAAAGCAACTACTGAGGGTTCGTTTAACACGATCCCTTTATCTCGTACATATATCAATGTATTGGCTGTCCCCAAATCAATGGATAAATCATTGGAAAACACGCCCCTTAATTTTCTGAACATAAGCAGCACTATCCCGTTCTTCTTTTTTGTGCGCTACTTTATCCTAATTTTGGATAAAAATCGACAGTTAGGGACTAACAATTTAAAATAATCGAGTAAGTTTTTGAACTTTATGGGCACAAAAAATGATTAAAATTTGTAAAAACAAGAGCCTTAGGTTCAATTTAGGTTTAAAGCAAATCATATCAAAATATTATCTTATTTTAAAAAGAAGCAGCAACGCTCAATACGGTACTTTAAAATTCCCCACTGTTATGGGTAATTTTAAGCGTTTACGTAATGACGCCAACTTATGGAAAATGACACTGAATCGTATCCTGGGTGCAGCGTAGCGGAACCAGGGTTTTGAGTTAAAACAATAAACCCTGGTTCCGCTACGCAGCACCCAGGCTACAAGTA
>JBOFJV010000321.1:0-2883 GCA_051657005.1 Legionella sp.
AGTTATTTACAAACTATGCAAAATAAGGGAATAAATCCTTTGGTTGCTGTAGCTATGGCATTGAACAATCAACGTTAGAGTACAGTTTCTTTCACCCCTGTACGTCACGCAGTGGCGTATAGGGGTGAGTAGTTACAAATTAAGCATAAAATGACCATATTTTACACTATAAACTATATTTTTAATACACTTTGTATTTAAATTAATATATCGTGAGGTATTATTAAGAGCAAATAACTGTTCTATTCCAATGATGAGCAAACTTGCAGGCCGTTACAGAGCAGCATATGATTCATGGCATATTGTCACAAAGGAGCCATAGTGAATTTTCAACTCGATAATGTGCACTTTAAAAAAATGATTATCATATTCTGGACATTATGGTGGTTCATTGCCTTATGGACTGATGTGGTTGGTGGATTAGCCCATATCGGTTGGCTCAAGGCCAGTTGGGCTCCCGATACGAATTATCCCTTTTTGGTTCAATCATTAAAAATGTACTCTGTACCTGACTGGTTACCCGCCGGGTTCTTCATTGGCATTATTTTGTGGGTATTTCTTTCTACATCCCTCTTTTTCTGGGCAAGTCTGGGATTAAAAAAAGAAAAGAACGTATGGATGCAAAGAGCCAAACGTGCATTCATTGTCTCGTTGACGTTATGGTTTGTTTTTTTTCTTGCTGACCAAATCATTATGAAGTTTGATCTCGAAGAAAATCACATGGTGCAATGTGGATTTCAATTACTGAGTTATTTTGCATTATCTATTTTGCCTGAAAATAGAACGTCGACATAGAGGTCTATGGCATGAGGAATTAAGCTCAATCAAGGCTTATTGTGATACAACACAATTAATTCCTTACTGGAGATACACCATAATAACTCCATCGTTGTAGCCAAAGTACCTTCTACAGTTCGATAAGAAAGATTCATATCACGCGCAATTTCTTTCGATCTTTTTCCTTGAGCAAGCAATTTAAGGCTTACAGCCTGTTGTTCCGACAAATGTATGGGAAGATGCGATAACTTATGAAAAAATACTCTATCTTGATCGCTTAATTGAACAGTTTGTGTTGCTTCTTTTGTAGTTTCCACAACACGCTGAACCACTTGGGATACATGCTTTTCTACAGCATTATCATTAGTATCCAGTGACATAGTGGCACTTTATTCAAACAATTCATCGCGCTGTGCATGCAGCATATCAAAAAACTCTTTGATGTCCGTATTGGGTAACAAGGGTAAAGGATTACGTGCGATGCGCCCTATTTGTAGTTCCGTACTTACTTGTAAAAATACGGTAAACGCTGAAGAGAGTAAGTGCCGAATTTTATCATGACCTACAATACAGGCATCCGTAGCCACAACACAATGTTCTTTAGCTAAAAGTGCATTGAGTATCGCCAATTGGTTCTGATAAAAGTGCCCTTGACCTTCGGGACCTAAAATAGCATCTAAAGTACGTCCAAAATGGTACTCTATTCCGAGATCCGCATCGATAAATTGCCAGCCCAATTGCTCAGCCAACAATTTAGCGAATAAACCTTTGCCTGCACCTGGAAGGCCGATAATGAAAATACGTTTACATTGACTCATGTTGCGACTCCTATGGAGATTTTTTGCAAAGCTGCATGTGTATTGAACTGATTTACTGACATTATAGAAATGTATTTTAAAAGCATCAATACGTAAAAATAAATTCCAATAAAATCAATATTTACTCAATATATCAGCAAATTGCCTCTGTGAGCATTTTTTTAACTTTTAATAAATCAAGATAGGCTTTTTTCTTATCTGCAGGATTACGTAAAAGATATGCAGGATGGTAGCTCACCATAAAAGGAATGCTATTGTATTGATGCAGCGTATTTCGCAGTTGTTTGAGTGGAAGCGATTTATTCAGGAGAAACTGTCCTGCAAAACGCCATAATGCAAGAATCAAGCGCGGTTGAATCAGTTCAATTTGACGCGCTAAATAAGTACTGCAGTGCACAATTTCATCGGTTTGTGGATCACGATTATTTGGCGGTCTACATTTCAAAACATTAGCAATATAAACATCATCCTCAACAAGCCCAATGCTTTGCAGCATTTGATTTAGTAGACCGCCTGCTTTTCCTACAAAAGGTAACCCTTGTTGATCCTCATAAAAACCTGGAGCTTCCCCAATAATCATAAGTTGCGCTTTTGAACTGCCACGAAAAAAAACGGTTTGCGTACGGGTTTTATGAAGCGCGCATCGTGTACAGGCAGCAACTTCCGCTGCTAATGCGGATAATTGTTTATCACAAGAAAAATCAGATTGGCGAGAAACCCAAAGATCGAGTCCCATGGTCTGAAGATAATAACGTTTTAATGCGTCTGACATAAAAGCTCTTTTGAATAAATAATCGTTCACCTAATGGCATCAAGTTAAGAAAAATGGATCTGAATCGTAGAATCGTAGCCTGGGTGCAGCGTAGCGGAACCCAGGCACCAGACCGTGTCATTTTCGCTTAAGTTGACGTCATTGACTGCTTGCCATGGCAAAGTTTTACGTTATTTTCGTTTTTAATTTTTGATAAATCAATCTCTTCTAAAAATTTTACAGATACCGTTGAATTTGATGATCAAGAATTGATACCAATCGATTCCTCGTTTTCAAATTAATTTTGTCTTCAGACCAAAGTCGTGCCATCTCTGCTTTTTCCACTTCAAGAATTTGGAATAATAGAGATAACTTTTCTTTTAATTCATATTCTTCATGTAACTACTCACCCCTATACGCCACTGCGTGACGTACAGTGGTGAAAGAAACTGTACTCTAACGTTGATTGTTCAATGCCATAGCTACAGCAACCAAAGGATTTATTCCCTTATTTTGCATAGGTTGTAAATAACTGGA
>JBOFJV010000322.1:0-8137 GCA_051657005.1 Legionella sp.
CTCACTTTTACTATGGAAAATCCAGGTAAATTTAGGATAAGATTGTACTTCGGCACTTTAATCTCCTTTTGTTCGCTAAATCAATGACTTAGTCTAGACTAATTTGATTAAAGTGCCCCCTTAATTGGTGTAGAGCCAATTTATCGCGACACTCTGTCAATTTATTAAAATCAAATAAAAAATGCCTCTTTTGCGAACGAAGTGAAGAAATTCAGAACAGAACTCTGACGAAATATTGCTCTGGATTGCTTCGCCAAGGCTCGCAAAGACGTAATTTACATACCTCGTGAACAATTAATGGTGTCAACTTAAGCCGCCTAACTCCAATATTCGGACGGATATTTCTCCAAGACAAATTCTGTAAAATCAAACGATTACAGAATGCGTCTTTGGGAGCGAAACATGGCACGATCTCGTAGACCGGGTGCAGCGTAGCGAAACCAGGGTTTATTGATATAGCTCAGAACCCCGTGTTCCGCTACGCTGCACCCAGGCTACAATTATTTCTTAAGTTGACGCCATTACGTGAAAGGTTACCTTAGCTGTGTTGGAACCTGAGTTAAGACATGATCATAACTCAGGTGAAATAAAAAGGTATTCGCGACCCACTGACTTTGCTGTACCATCAATTTACATATTAGTAGGTCCGGTATCTAAAAGTTCTGCTCCTTCATCCATTTCCGGAGTAACACCACTCTTAGGACTGTCTTTACCACCACTTTGAACTTGAGATGTATCTGGAATATTGATGCTCGCCATGCTCATGGTTTCGCCAGGTTTGCTCATCGGAATATCATCTTCTTTAAATAGCTCAGCTAAACCATAATCTTCTTCATCTTCATTCTCTGCATCGAGCTCATCCTCTTCTTCATCCTCGAGCTCATCTTCTTCCTCATCCTCTACATCGGGACCCTCTTTCTCAACCGTTGGATCATCGGGCTCCTTTGCTCCAGGTGACCATTTCATCGCCCCAGCAAGAGATTGACCCATAGCGGATGCAAGCTTAGAGTACATTTCTTGCATCGAGTCAATGAACTTTTTCAGTTCATCCATTTTAGCTTGGGTGGGATCCTTGGATTTAGTAGCCTCTGCATCTTTTTCGGGTTCTTCATCCTCTTTTTTTGCACCTGGCTTTGGTTCTGGTTTGCCGCTATCTTTTTTGGAGGCATCAGGTGACGCATCAGTGAGGACTGAAACCGCTGCCTTTGCAAGCTTATCATACATGGACTGGAACTCTTTCATCATATTTTGCATCTGTGCCAATTGAGCTTCAGGGCCTTTCGCTTTTGCTTTTTCTTGATCTTCAGCTTCCTCGCCGGGTTTCTCAGTACCATCATTTTTAGCACCCTCTTCAGGACCTTCTTTTTTAGGTGCTATTTTTTCGGCAAGCCCACTCATCGCCTTCACGAGGCCTTGCACGGCTTTGCCAACAGTATCTGAAATACCACTCGATATAGCCTGTGCTCCTTTCCCAAGAGCTGAGTTTCCTACTTTATCTGCTGCATCGTAACCTAATTCCTTAATTTTATCTTTGAGGGCACCTTTGAGATTATCAAATCCTTCTGAAACTGCCTTACCGGCGTCAGTGCTCATTATCGCTTCGCCGGTTTTGCTTGCGATTTTACCTCCGGCTTTGTTCCACATTTTATCCGCTTCGGAAACAAACTTCAGCATGTCTTCAACCATCTGCAGATAAGGATTATCCTGCTTCTTTTTATCCTTATCTTCTTCAGGACCTGCTTTTTTCTTAGGCTCTTCCCCTTGTGGTTTTTTCTCGTCTTTTTTCTTATCCGTTTTTTTGGGTACAGTGACTACATCGGGATCTTTGGGTTTATCAGGGACAGGCGCACCCCCTTCCTGTTTAGGTCCATCTGGTTTAGGAGGTTCAGTTTTAGATGTAGGACTCGGTGGTGATTCGCCACCCTCATCACCATATAGATTTGCAAAAGATTCAGACCAATCTGTGTCAGGTCCTACATTTTGATCATCATTTGTATCTGTCATAGTAAAAAAACCTCTGGCTTTATACTTAAAAGATAGCACATTATGAAAAGGAATGTGCTATATCTAATACAAAAAGCACTGGAATTAAAGAAAAATATTCCGCTTTGTGAATATAACGTTTATTTTATCAAAATTAGTCTTTAGATATGATACTTCAAAAGTAATTTACATTAATTTTGCAATATAAACACAACTACTCGGATAACAAAACAGCCATGAATGCTAACGATTTTCGCTACATGCAACAAGGAAAACAGGTCGCTGATCTGAAAAAAGAAGATTTTTCCCTTCTTGAGCCAATCTGCCTTAAAGGCCCCAAAAAGGAGAGGGCCTTACTGCTTTTGCATGGATTCATGTCCTCACCCGCTGTTTATCGTTATCTGATTCCCCAATTAACCCATTATGATGAACTTGTCTGTCCTCAACTCACAGGGCATGCAGAAAGCATCGCCGTGTTTGCACAAGCAAAAAATACCGATTGGCTCAATGGAGCAACACAAGAATGCAATACTTTATTTAATGAATACAAGCACGTAGATATTATGGGACTCTCTCTTGGGGCATTACTGGCATGTAAACTCAGCGCTAACTTTGCATTCAACCGGATGTTTCTTTTAGCACCCGCCTTAAAATTGCACATGAATATCAAGCAAAACTTAATGCTGTTGACTGCATTAAAAAAACTGGGTTTTTGCGAGCTTCGTGGATCAGCCGGAGACCTCATCACCAGGAAATACGCCGAAATCTCCTTTCGTAAATTACCCATTGCCCCCATTATTGAACTCTTTACCTTCATCAGCGAACATCAATGGACAGCACCCAATTGCCCCATTGATCTCTTTTTAGGCGCCAACGATCATGTTGTCGCATCAAAGCAGGTAGAAAAGATGTTTTCCCATCTACCCAATGCCACCATCCACTGGTTATCCAATTCAGCTCATATTTTACCGCTAGATAATGATTTGGATTACATCGCCCAATGCGTGAATCAAAGCAAATAAAAAACAAACGTAGGTCGGGCAACCTATGCAAGGAGCACATGGCACCGAATCGTAGCCTTGGTGCAGCACAGCGAAACCCAGGGAGCTGAGTCATCTCAATAGCCACGGGTTCAGCTGTGCTGCAGCCAAGCTACAATGTTCTGCTACTCTTAAGGGAATTGCTTGTTGTAACGGTCAAAGTCTCTTAGGTGATGTTGATTCCACTCACGCATATCCAATACCGAACCGTCATAGGACATAAAGTCAGCCCGTGTAGTAGGTAGGTTGTAATAATAAATGTCACTCGCGTCAGTAGCCCAATTACTTTGGTGTTGCGCCACCGATATTTCTGCAACTGAATGACCATGAGTATTCACAAAACTTCGTTGAGCACGTAAATAGCGCCCTTTGAAATGTGCAAATCCCCACAGCTCAACATCCAATCGATTCACTGCTCCAGCGAGTTGAATTGTTGATTTACTTTTCGCGCGCACCGTTAAGGTATCCGTTTTAACCCAAAACAAGCTGAGCCAGGCATTTCCTTCCATTGTAAGTCGCGCTAAATTGGCAACTCCGGCAAGCTGTATCTTTGGCGATCCTTGCAAATGCAATTGTAAATTTGAGCTCGCCAAACCACCGATTTGAACCAGGCCTTTACCTTTAACATCCAAAACACGTAACCCGATAGAACCATCCAGTTGCACTGAACCAGTATTTACCAAATAAACATCCAATATACGCGTATTCAATTGTTTTCCAGTAATCGAACTCGTGTCTTTTGCCAACAATAGATTAAGAAATTGCCCTTGCACCTCAGCATATACTGGCCCATGGATTGGATAACCTTTGCCTAATGTCAAAACTAATGTATTGTGTAACACTTCCGTCTTTACCGCTGCTAAATCGCGAGCATCACCTGATAAAATAACTTGCGGCTGTTTGTAGCCCGTATGTAAATTCACATTGATTTGCCCTTGGACCTCAACCTGATTAAATGCAGCGAGTTGTCGTGATTGCTTTATTTTCGCCGCTGGTGGTGGCGGTGTTGGTGGTGCGCGATGAACACACCCGACAAATAGAGAAACAATTAGAAACACTAAGTAACACCGCTTTTGCATAAAAGTCATATCCCATATCAATAATTCCTCTACATTAGAGGAAGTTCTGCCAATGTGCAAGGCCGTGTGTCACTGTTCACTTAACGGCGTCAACTTAAGCAAAAAATAACACCGTCTCGTAGCCGGGATGCAGCAAAGCGAAATCAGGGTTTATTGATTTGGCTCAGAACCACGGGTTTCACTTTGCTGCACCCTGGCTACAATTAGTTCTATGTTAACGCGAATTCCAGTGCAGGTGCTTTTAACATACAGATAAGACCAGGCCGCTTTATTAAAACTGGAAAGCATCACATTCTTTGGACACGAATCATTGCTATCTGGATTCGTGGCATCATCAATTAATGCTTCTAATGTTTGCTCAAAGGGAATGAGTGCTGGTAATTGAATGTAAATGTCAACTAATATGCCATTTTTACATCCCAAATAAACCTTTCCGTAATTGTGTTGCCCAAAAGCCTTGGCCACCATCATGCGCAAAGTATTTAATGTGACCTTTTGTCCTACATGTTGCGTTAAATACTGACCAAGTACTGAATCATCAACAGCAGCCGTTAATCGCATGGCCAGAGAAAAATAGTCATCTGCCGATAGAATTTGGCAGCTGCCATGCTTATTCCATTAATGACGTTCGAGACAGCTACCATAGAAGAAGCTAGGCATGACTTTTTTCAACAGTGCAGATACTTGCGAGGATAACTCTAATGGAGAATAAGCACAGTGATTTGTTTTTTGCTCCACACCACAAAATCCATAGCGCTGTCCACATGCATTTTGATTAGGCCACAAACCATGCAAGGTAAGATGTTTGGCTTGATAAGAATTCGAGGGTAAATTCCGGCACTCAGTCTTTCCTGCTTCATATCCATAAGTTTGACAAAAACCAGGTTGTAAACGTAATGCAAGAACATAGGAATCAGACATTCCCGCGTGGGTATCGCAGACATCAGAAGCATAAACAAGAACTGAAAAAACAAGCAACAACAGGGCAGTGAACTTTTTCATTCAGACGCTCCGACCAAGCTTCTTTTGGGTCATTATACAGAAGAAGTTGGTGAAATCCACCATTTATTTAACTTTAACTACCTTGAATTTAAATGAAAATTTAACATGCAAGCTATCCATTTTATAGGCACGAAGTTTAATCGCGTTATTCGCATCATCACATTCATATGTAGAAAGAAGGACTGAATAAGGCGTCGCAGAAACCACGCTGAAAAAAGTCATTCAGATTTACGCTTCGTTAAGAAATACTGAGAAGTGTTCACGTAATGGCGTCACTTAAGAGATCATTGTAGCCTGGGTGCAGAGTAGCGAAACCTGGGTTTATTGATTTAACTCAGAACCCCTGGTTTCTCTACGCTGCACCCAGGCTACAATTTATTTAAAAAGTGGTTACAAGGTCATCCGATGGACCTTCCATTTCATCTTTTTTTGCTTCCAAAGTTTCTTTTTCTGGAGCAGCCTTTTTATTAAAGAAGGTCGGTGCTTTTTCTTTTTCGGACAAATCCTCTAACTCCTTTTTCTCCTCAGGCTTAAAGAGTGCGTCGACTAAGAAGTGCGTCGCAATTGCTAATCCTATTGCAGCACCAAGAGCAGCAATACCGATCCCTAACGGGAAAAACATCAAACATGAGAAAACCACTGCCGGAATCAGTACTTCAAGCATAATGCTGCGCACCAAATTCACTGATTGATAAACAAGCATTTGTTTCTGATATTTTGTTTCAATTTCCAGTTTTCTGATTTCCAACAAGATGAGTTGTGTTTCTTTTAGAGTGAGATCCTCATCAAGATCCTTCATTTTCTCCACAATCGCTGCTTTAGTTTCTTTCAAATCATGCCGTGTCTTATGAATTTCAATACCGCCTTTGATGGCATTATTAATCACCGTAAATGCATGACATAAGACCGCGCCAGCAATACCCAAAGCAGCAGCGACTGGAGCCGCAATTGGCATAAATGGCATGGTTAACACAATAAACGCCAGCAGCAAACCGGCAGCGTAGGCAATATTATTGATTAAAGCCACTTTTTGCAGCACCCAATCCCGTTCACATGTTATTTTTGCACGCTCCAGCACATCGATTTGCATTTCCAATTGCCGTCTTTGAACTCTCGTTTCCTCATCCTCTCCATGTAATTTCTCGAGCATTTTTCGCAGACGTGCCATATCTTCTTCATACTGAAGCAACTGCTTATTATGTTTCGTTTTTTGTTCTTCAAAATCCCAGACCGCTACAGCGATATCAAAAATCAACAGCGCAATGGTTAGAGCATCTCCCAAAGTACCCAAGATAGTTTTTCCATTTAACCAGAAAAAGCATACGAAATTTGCGGTTCCCCACAATGAGTCATTCAATAAAGTAAATTTTCTTTCTGACCATTGAGTCTGAAAACGGTCATACCAAGGTTTTTTGGCTTCTTCATCACTCATCCACGGATTGTAAATGGTATGTTTGGCCAATAAAAACAAATTAAGACCGAAACGAAAATAGTAGAGCGCACAGCTCAGACAACCAGTATAAGGATCGGGCGCTTTTATCGCCTCTGCAGCTTGAGTAGAATAGAAAAAATCTTCAGGAACCAACGATATAACGGTCTTTAAAAATACCGAAGCCCAAATCCAGAACAGCCTTTTTTCATTCAAGCCGCCCATAAATTCTTTAAGACTCTTGCTCTTGCGATCCATAATTCCGACCGTTTGCTCGCCAACTTCTCGCGCAAGAGCAAAACCCAGGTATTTTATTGGCTTTTCATCGCTTTGCTCTTCTAATGCCGGGTTTTCTTTAACCAATGCTTCGTATTCAGGATCAAGATCGCGCAGCAAGTCAAAGCATCGTTTAATTTTTGCGTCATAGATTTTTTTATTTTCAGTTTTTTGGTATTCAAGCTCATGCTGTCTTTGGGCTAACAAAAGCAATAAAGCAGTTTTAAGATCAAATCTCAATTGCTCCTTTTTCTTTTCATCCATATAGGCAAACAACACTTTGTGGGTGTCATCCAATATACCTAAATAAAAATTTAACGAAGGAAGAAAATCATTGCTGCGATATTTATTGAAGGCACGGCCAGTGAGAGCCATAACCCGATCGAGATCCTCATCGCTTGTTCGTTTATATGATTTAGAGCAACTCGCTTTTAATGCGTTATACTGTTTGTGCTGCTCGTCATTTTGTTCATCATGAAGAACTTTCACAACGGTTTTGTTTTTATTGTCTGCATGATAAAGAACGCCATCGTGCAAAAATATGGCGTCTTTATCATAAATTAGGCGTTCTAGCTCCGAAAATTTTGTATCCATCGGATCAAAGTCAATTTCAAGCAAAACGCATTCAGTGCGACTGAATTCGAGCAAACCTCGAACACTCAACGCATCGATTGTCTTTTTCTTATTTAATTCATTGCGAAGGAATGAGTGAATAATTCTGCTGCTCGTTGCCATGATCATCGCCCCTGTGTTCTGAATTATCGCGACTAATTCATTTTAATCACAGTAAAAAAATTAATATGTTCTTTTTTATAACATAGCACTAATTTTGAAAACAAGGTGAATATTAGTTGATTTACAGTATTGAAACGTAACTACTCACCCATATACGCCACTGCGTGTCGTACAGGGGTGAACGAACTATATTTAGAAAAAAATTGAAAAAAATCAAAAAAATAAAAAATACTTGACATGTTTTTTTGTGTTAAATTTCAAAATTCACTGAACGGCCAAAAATCTGCATTAGAAGCACCATTGCAGATCCACCAAGATCATAAAAGCCTCGAAGGGGAAAGAAACGCTGTCGTGACAAAAGATAACGTCTTGGTGGATATCCATGGAGGCCAAAAAAAACCATAGTATACTAACGTCAATGTAATCCATGACTGTTTGTCTCGATGGCAACCTTAGATAAGCAATCTGTTAGAGATGAGTTTGATAAAATCAAATCTGGCTTTGATGAGCAAGTGAAGGCAGGAAAAGTCACTTCTGAAGTAGCCGCTCTGGTTAACACTCTTATTATGCTTTTTAGCATTGTCTTAAGCATT
>JBOFJV010000323.1:0-1927 GCA_051657005.1 Legionella sp.
TTTAAATGGCTCAATAGGCGGAGTCAACGCAAGTCGTTCGACTGGAATAAATTCGACCTATTCGTAAAGAAGCATCCACTACCAGATGCAAGAATAATGCACCGATTGTTCTGATTGATAAGGTATGAGTATGTAATGAAATTGTCTTGAGCCCATTGCCTTAGTAGGGCACGATGGGTTCTAAATGGGGGGTTGGCCAGGTGACTGGTTAACTCTACCAGCTAAAATTGCAGCATTTAATTGCTGAATTTCCTGCAACAGATCAATCACCACTACTTGTTAGCGCACGAGAATATACAGCAAAACTACCCAGGAAAAAATTTGATGGAGGTATCAATAAGGACTTCACTTCCTACTTAGATAAAACGGGACATACTTGTTCGAATATAATGAGAGAAAACGAAGTCATCAAATTACAAATTGAACAGCTCGAAGCAAAATACCAACAGGATTTAAAAGCAGCTAAAGAGAATATCGTCCAGAAAACAAACCAGATCGCCGAGACGTTAACGGCTCTTAATGAATTATTTTCATACTCTAAGTACATTTCGCCTCTTTTAGGTAAAGAGCTACATGATAAATATGAACAAATTCGAGACTCAAACTCTGCATTTCCAAAAGTTGGAGAATTTAATGATCTTAAAAAGGTATTACAAAAACAGCAATAAGTGACTGAATTAGTTGCTGTAACGGAAAAATGGAAAGAAGGAATCCCTGCTCAAATGGGCAAGAGCATGCTGGAAAATTATCGCAAACAACATCGCGAACTTAAAGAAAAAATCACGGACATTAAAGAAATGATTGGTAAAGAAAAATATAGTGAGTATTACTCAAGCATTGAGGATATTGAGGTAGAACTCCCAAAACTACCAATAGAAATGTCTCTGAGGCAGCTAAAACAAGCCATTGACGCGTTGCAAAGAAGTGATAAGGAGATAACCACAATTTTTGGAAATTTCACATCCACTAAAAGTTCCGTTGAGATGATCTTGCAAGGCTTTGAACGTAATGCGGGAAAAGAGACTCTCGCAACCTATTTAAACGCTCGTGATTTAACTGCAGAAAAGATAGTTACAGATTTGCATAAAGTGGCACAATTATCCAATGAAGAACAACTGGTTAAAGCTCTTGGTCTAATGAAATTTAGAACTCTGACACCTGCAGCGGCCGCAGGAATTAAAACCTTTATTGAGGACAAATCAAATACAAAATTTATCAGAGAAAAAATAGCTTGTTACGAGCAAGTACAGTCTTTAGAAGATAACGATAGATATATGCCACTGATTGATAAAGCTGATTTTAGGCATACGGTTGATTTTTTGAACAAAAAAGGCATGGCATCTAAAGAGGCGATTGTTTTAGCAATAGCTGATCACTGCTCTGAAGAGGTAACTGCTGAATAAATTAAGAAAATTATAGATTCAGATCTTAAAATCAAAGCAGCAACAGCTATTTTTGAAAACATTAAAGGTCTTCCTGAAAAGCTCAAGGAGTTTTTTACAGTACTTATTAAAGAATTAGCAACGCGAGACGATAAATTTGCCCAAGCAATTTTAAATACTAAAGATGAAAGTCGTTTATTTACTCCATTATTCGGCTCTACACCAATTAAGGTGGCACTTTAATCAAATTAGTCTAGACTAAGTCCTTGATTTAGCGTACAAAAGGAGATTAAAGTGCCGAAGTACAATCTTATCCTAAATTTACCTGGATTTTCCATAGTAAAAGTGAGCGGATATCAACCATTAATCCTAGATGTAAGCTATAACAGATTAGCCAGTTGTAGTTATTGTCAAAGTAAGAGCGTACGCAAGAAATCCTCGTATATACGCAGAGTTCATCATGAGTTAATCGGACATCGTCGAAGTATATTAGTATTTAAAGCGTATAAGTTATATTGTTATGCGTGTAGTCGTTATGGTAATCA
>JBOFJV010000324.1:0-11886 GCA_051657005.1 Legionella sp.
AAGGTGATAGTTATCCCTAAGCTTAAAACGAGTGGTAAGCGGCTAAGGTCTAAGTTGAATAAGCTGACGGCTTGGGCAAAACAGGTAATAAATAAAGTCCAGCTTGCTGGAATATGGAAAACCTTCTGTGCCAAATTGAGAGGACATGTGCAGTATTATGGTGTAAGTTTCAATTTCAAAATGGTGTCAAAATTTCTGTACGAAGCCAAGAGGATAATATTTAAATGGCTCAATAGGCGTAGTCAACGCAAGTCGTTCGACTGGAATAAATGCGACCTATTCGTAAAGAAGCATCCACTACCAGATGCAAAAATAATACACCGATTGTTCTGATTGATAAGGTATGAGTATGTAATGAAATTGTCTTGAGCCCATTGCCTTAGTATGGCACGATGGGTTCTAAATGTGGGGTTGGCCAGGTGACTGGTTAACTCTACCAGCTTGAACCCCAATCTCTTTTTTGCCTTTTATAAAAATAAAGTATTAGGACCAGAGATCGAAAATCAGTACATTGCTCCCCAGATAGAAAAATTAGTTGCGCAACACGATCTGGTTTATTTAGCTAAAATGGAAGAAAGAGAACAAAAGGTTGATGAATGCTCCAATCTGATGCGAACAGATTGCTGTTATCAAAAATGTTGCAGTCTGATTACGATGGCATTGGGCTGTGGAGCACATGTAGGGGGCTATTTTATCCTTCTCGCAAGCAATACCCCAGCTTCAACAGCTTTAACATTCCTTGCTACGTTGCCTGCCACGGCAGTAGTCTCAGCATGCTTTAGCCCTTGTGCTTCCCATGTTTTTGCAAAATATTTGGCACGTTGTTGCACGCCTGGAGTACCCAATGAAGTAGTGGATTTAAACGATTTGGTAACGGAAAGTGAAGTGCAAAATCCACAATCGGTGTTTAGCGTATAAACCGCTAAGAAATTAAGACCTCGCAGGGCGCATACCTATTTGATCTTGCCCGAAAAAATGGACGCTTACCGAAGCGACACGCAATTTACATATTCTCTGAACACTTACCTTATATATGCAATTGATAATCATTGACATTTGGTTTGATTTTGATGAGATGTATTGAATTGTGATGGTGTTTACGCATTTTTTATATTGGCTATTTCATTATATTATTAAAGGATGAAAATGATTCAAGGATCGCAAATGCTTCGTTCTGCTTCTCAATCAAGAATGTTTAAATGTTTTATGTTAATAGGTGTAGTGTCAGCGATGATTGCCACAATTTTAGGTGCTTTTGCAGCGCATGCATTGAAGACACAATTCAGTAGTTACCAAATGCAAATTTTTCAAACGGGTATTTTTTATCAATTTATCCACAGCTTGGCCTTGTTATTCGTTGGGATGATGTTTTGGCAATTTAATATAAGAACTTTGCAGGCATCAGGGTGTTTGTTTTTTATGGGCATCCTGCTTTTTTCAGGGAGCTTGTATTTAATGAGTCTGATGCAATTAAAAGCAATTGGGGTAGCTACCCCAATTGGTGGCGTTTGCTTTATCGCTGGTTGGCTATTACTCGCTGTTGGAATATACAAGAGCAATTAATTCATAGAATCATAATCACGATTCACTTAACATGCTTTTTAGGCTGGCCAAATGCGATTTGGCTAAATTTTTAGATTGCTCTTCGGTGCGCTCGACATTTTTCCCAAACCATTCTAAATGCTCCGTAGGCAATTCTTCTAAAAAGCGGCTGGGTAAACAATCTTGTAATTCACCCGCACGGCGTCTTTGCTTTGCCAGAGTAAAACATAACCCTTTTTGCGCTCGTGTAATCCCCACGTAGGCCAAGCGCCTTTCTTCTTCAATCTGATCTTCCTCAATACTTACTCGATGGGGTAATAATTCCTCTTCCATTCCTACCAGATAGACATAAGGGAACTCTAATCCTTTTGAGGCATGCAGGGTCATCAGTTGTAGCGTATCATTATCGTGTTCATCGGATTGCTCTAAAATATCAATCAAAATTAATTTATTAATGATTTCAGCCAATGTTTGCTCTGGTCTTTTGGCTAATAAGCGACCAACCCATTCCAATAATTCCCAGACGTTGTCCATTCTTTTTTGCGCTTTGGCCGGTGTATCACATTGTTCATAAATATGGGCTTCATAACCACTGTCTTCGATCATTTGTTTTAATGATTCAACAATATGGCCTGCAGTCGTGCGTTTCCTAATTTCATCCACCCATGATTTAAACGTAAGTAATGCGGCACGGGGTTTTTCTGCAATAAGCTCACCTAATGCCAGATGATCGGCAGAGTTGTAAAGGCTTATTCCACGGCTTTGCGCATAATGCCCTAAAGCATCCAGGCTTGTCTCGCCAATGCCGCGCTTGGGAGTGTTGACGACGCGTAAAAATGCCGCATCATCTGCTTCATTACATAACAATTTTAAATAGGAAAACGCATCTTTAACTTCTGCTTTGGCAAACCAGGACCGACCACCACTGATGTGATAAGGAATTCCGTAATGGCGCAGCACTTTTTCAAAAACGCGGGATTGATGGTTGCCGCGATACAATAGTGCATAATCACCGTATTTGGTTCTGGCACGCATTTTATGGCTGATTAAATCAGTAACTACTTGCTCTGCTTCATCATTTTCATCCCTGCAACGAATCACGCGTAATAATTCTCCATGGCCAAATTCGCTCCATAATTTTTTCTCAAACAAATGGGGGTTATTGGCAATCAGATGATTTGCCGTATGTAAGATAATATTGGTTGAACGATAATTTTGTTCGAGCTTAACAATTTTTAACTGCGGGTAATCATGCTGCAATTGTTTTAAGTTTTCAGGTTTTGCGCCACGCCAGGCGTAGATGGATTGATCATCATCACCAACTACCGTAAAGTGAGCACGAACGCCAGTGATCTTTTTGACTAAAAGATATTGGCTCGTATTGGAATCCTGATATTCATCAACCAATAAATGGCGGATTTTATTTTGCCAATGTTCGCATACGGAAGTATGTTCACTTAAGAGCCAGACCGGCAGGCGAATTAAATCATCAAAATCGACCGCATTATACGCTTTGAGTGCTTGCTGATATCGAGGGTAAAGCAACGCAGCTTCTTCATAATAAGGTGCATCACCTGGGGTTTTCATGACTTCTTCTGTAGTCAGAAGATCATTTTTCCAGCGTGAAATTCGTTGTTGAATTTGCAAAATAAATTCACGTTCAGTGGCTCGATTGGGTGGTAAAAATCCACGTAAAATTTGTAAGCAATCTTCGCTGTCAAAAATAGAAAAACCTTTTTTGAGATCACATAAGGCAAGGTCACGTTTAATAATACTTAAACCCAAGGTATGGAAGGTTGCTATGTTTAAACCGCGACGATTGGCTGCTGGAAGAACGGCAGCAACTCGAGCTCGCATTTCATTGGCTGCTTTGTTTGTAAAGGTTACCGCACATACGGTATTGGCGGCATAGCCACATGTATTAATTAGATAACCTATTTTTTGCGTAATAACTCGTGTTTTACCGCTTCCAGCTCCAGCAATAACTAATAATGGTCCATCGATATAATGTACTGCGGCCAATTGTTGGCTGTTTAACATTTCGGGAACTCTCATTCAAAAAAGAGCGATTATTGCCCGCTAAGTCTTGTGAATCAACTACTAATTGATAGAACGTGTCACATCAAACTCTTCTTCAGTCTCTATTTCGATAAACTCAGGTTTTGCTTGTTTATTCACAGGCTCATTGGATTCTTCAATACCAAAAACAACTTTGTCTATAGTCTTAAATAGGGGGGCGAGTATGTTTTTATCTATCATGATTGATTCCTTTAAAATTTTTTGGGGAGGGTTTTTAAAGCATAGCTCAAGATATTTTTTTCTCCAGAAAATTACAAAAAAATTGTCTTGTGTAAGGCAAGACAAAGTGAATCAAACTGAGGTTAATCGTTTTTGTTGGGATTATGCTATACTGCGAACCAGCGCGAAATAAGAGTCCGTTTTGTGACATGCAAACACTCTTTCTAAGTGCCCCTAATTATAATTAGAGTTTGTTATGAAAGAATCCGACACCCTGCAACGTTTTATTTTTGAACACGCTAATATTCGTGGTGAAATAGTCCACATCGCAGAAGTGTATCAGACCATTATGGGGCAACGTAACTATCCGCCTATGGTAAAAAATCTATTGGGCGAAGCAATCGTTTCTTGTCTTCTTTTGGCATCCAGTATTAAATTTCAAGGGAGTTTAAACTTACAATTCCAAGGCGATAAACGACTTACTTTACTGTTAGTGCAATGCGATCATGAATTAAATGTACGTGCGTTCGCTCAATTTCTTGAAAACCTGGAAACAAAAGAGTACGCCACTGCTTTTCTCCAGGGACAAATGGTTCTTACCATCAACCAATACAATCAGACCGATGCTTATCAAAGTATGGTTCCAATTCAATCCACGTCCATGAGTGAAAATTTAATGGACTATTTTGCCCAATCCGAACAGGTCTCGACTCAGGTCTGGTTAGCAGTGAATGACAATGCTGCGGCAGGCATGTTACTGCAATTAATGCCTGGTCAAGATACGATTCAAAGAGAGCAATTTTGGGAATATGCCGTACACTTGGGGCAAACAGTAACCGAGCATGAATTACTCACTTTAGATAATGAAACATTGCTCTATCGGTTATACAATGAAACAGAGCTTAGGATATTTGATCGTCGTAAGACACAATTTAAGTGTCGATGTTCTCAAGAAAAAATGAAACAGGTGCTTACGGTATTGGGCGAAGAGGAAACAAAAGAAATCCTCAAAGAACATGGCGAAGTAGCGATTCGGTGTGATTTTTGTAACCAGAAATATACGTTTGATCCGATAGATGTCACGATGTTATTTCATAAAGGATAAGGCAGAACTCGCAGCCTAGGTGCAGCGCAGCGAAACCAGGGTTTTACGGCCCTGTGTTCTGGCGCTGAGAGAGCCTCACAAAATTTAAGCAGCAAAAAGCGGTTGACTCCGTCTACATCCAGACCGTTCTGACTGAGGAAGCGCAGGGAGCTCATGCTCCTCCTCAGCCCGAACGAGTCCAAGTAATATCAAGCTCCTTGCCGTTTAATTTTTGTGATAATTCTAATGCTCTGTTGATCAGTCATTTACTGTAACGTTAATTTTATCGAAGATAATATTCCATAATCGGATTGAATCAGTTGCACTTATTCCCCACGCATGGCTTGCAATATTTGTTGTAAAATAAGAAATTGCTCGCTTAATTGAATGTATAAGTTTGTGGCATGCTTTCCTTCTAACTCGCCAACGGTTAAATAAGCTGCTTGTCCCATTTCCGAGAAATAGTTGAGATTCACATGCCGCCTTTTGGCAATGCCCGGAAAAAGGCCACAGAAGAGTAAACTTTTATCCCCCACATCACGCAATACTTCCATTTGCAATGCTCGTGGTTTGTGCATGCACTCCAGAAAATCCAGTGCAACGATTGATTCAATTAGCTTAGGGCCTTGGGTAAAACGCATTAATAAGAACACTAAATAACTTTCGGTGTTCTCGCTTAAAATAAGCTGAGTCGCTGCCTGCGCCTCATTGACCAGCGCATGCCATTGGCTCATGTCAGTGGGATGTAAAATTAGTTTTTTCATCATTACTCCCTATTTTTAACCCCTCACTATTATTTTAGCAGTTAAAATATAATTCGCAGGCTAAGGGTGTAATTCTTAACTGGTTTTTTATACGTATTGAGGTGTACGATACTGCATCCAGGCTACACGTTCAGTGTAATTTAGTGTATAATGTCAAAACTATGTACAAATAATCCGCTTTTTCCTTAAAAGGTTATTTATGATTGATCAGATTCGCAACATTGCTATTATCGCCCACGTTGACCACGGTAAAACCACACTAGTTGATAAATTACTGCAACAAACAGGTACATTAAACGAGAGAGCACCCAAAGTGGAAAGGGTGATGGATTCTAATGCTTTGGAAAAAGAACGAGGCATCACGATTCTTGCCAAGAATACGTGCGTGTATTGGAATAATCATCAAATTAATATTGTTGATACACCAGGACATGCTGACTTTGGCGGCGAAGTAGAACGCATCTTATCGATGGTTGACAGTGTATTGTTGCTGGTCGATGCCGTAGATGGTCCTATGCCACAAACACGCTTTGTCACTCAGAAAGCATTTGCGCGCGGATTAAACCCCATTGTCGTGATCAACAAAATTGATCGCCCAGGTGCGCGACCTCATTGGGTTATGGATCAGGTTTTTGATCTATTTGATAATTTAGGTGCTACAGATGCCCAGCTTGATTTTCCAGTGGTGTATGCTTCTGCATTAAATGGTTACGCCAAATTAAGTTTGGAAGATGAGGCTACAGACATGAGTGCCTTATTACAAACCATCATTGATAAAGTAGAAGCCCCTAAAGTAGATGCAAGTGGTCCTTTCCAAATGCAAATCAGTTCTTTAGATTATTCCTCTTATGTTGGAACGATCGGTATCGGCCGAATTACACGAGGTCAAATTAAAGCAAAATCGGCAGTGAAGATTATTGATAAAGAAGGCAATATTCGTTCAGGTCGCTTGCTCCAATTATTAGGCTTTAAAGGGCTTGAGCGTATTGAAGTTGAAGAAGCCAGTGCCGGGAATATTGTTGCAATTACAGGGATCGAAGGACTTAAAATTTCCGATACCATTTGTGACCCCAATATGGTTGAAGGCTTACCCGTTCTTTCTGTTGATGAACCCACAATCAGTATGACGTTCCAAGTGAATGATTCGCCTTTTGCAGGTCAAGAAGGAAAGTATGTGACGTCTCGAAAAATTCGCGAGCGCCTGGAAACTGAGTTATTACACAACGTGGCTTTGCGTGTTGATGACCGTGATGACCCAGATAAATTCAGAGTTTCTGGTCGTGGCGAATTGCATTTATCCATTCTTATCGAAAACATGCGTCGTGAAGGTTATGAATTAGCCATTAGTAAACCTGAGGTGATTATTCGTGAAGTGGATGGGAAACAACAAGAACCTTATGAGCGTCTCACGGTCGATGTAGAAGAAAATAACCAAGGCGCTATTATGGAAAAATTAGGTGAGCGCCGCGGTGAAATGCAAGACATGGTTCCGGATGGAAAAGGGCGAGTGCGTCTTGATTATATTATTCCTACGCGTGGCCTTATTGGTTTTCATAACGAGTTTTTATCGGCTACTTCGGGAACCGGTTTGATGTATCACGTCTATGATCATTACGGTCCAGCAATTAAAGGACGTATTGGTAAACGCGCTAATGGTGTATTGATTGCTAATTGCCAAGGTACGGCAAGAGGTTTTGCTTTGTTTAACTTGCAAGACCGTGGTCGTTTATTTGTTGAGCCACAAACAGTATGCTATGAAGGAATGCTTGTTGGTATTCATGCTCGCGATAATGATTTGGTTGTGAATGTAACCAAAGAAAAACAACTGACCAACATGCGTGCGTCAGGTACTGATGAAAACATTATATTAACTCCTGCAATCAAGTTAACCTTGGAACAAGCGTTGGAATTTATCGATGATGATGAGTTAGTGGAAGTGACACCTAATTCAATTCGTTTAAGAAAAAAATCACTGAAAGAACATGAACGAAAAAAAGCATCAAGAGCAGCAAGCGTTGAAGAATAAAGAGCAATTTAAGCGAATTATTCTCTATGCGCGTCAACATCGGGCGAATCAAGGTGTAAGCGAAAGCTTATACCGTCTCGTCGCTTTCTTGGGAAAGCAAAAGGTACAAATTTATCAGGACATCGACACAGCCTCAGGGTTTGATGCAAAGTTACCCATATTGGACCGAAAGGATATGGGGGCAAAAAATGACTTAATCGTCGTCATCGGCGGCGACGGAAGTTTGCTTTCAGCCGCACGCATGGCCATCAAAGTGGATGCGCCAGTCATTGGTATTAACAGAGGCCGTTTAGGATTTCTCACTGATATTTTACCGCACGAGTTGGAAATAAAACTGCAAGCTGTTTTAGAAGGTCATTATGAAGAGGAACGACGTTTCCTGCTACATACCCAAATTTCTGACGAAGACAATATCTATTTTGAAGGCGATTCACTTAACGATGTGGTGTTAGGACGTGGCAAAGAAACGCACTTGGTTGAGTTTTCCGTTTATGTGAACCAACAACTCGTCAGTCATTATCGTTCTGATGGCATGATTTTATCAACACCTACCGGTTCTACTGCGTATGCATTATCCGCAGGAGGCCCAATCATGCATCCGCAACTCAATGCGATTGTTTTAGTGCCAATGTTTTCTCACAGTCTAAGTTCTCGCCCGGTGGTTATTGATGGAGAGTCTAAAATTGAATTGCGCATCAGCCAGTTTAATGAATCCGATTTACGAATTAGTTGTGATGGGCATGAATCAAGAATGGTAAAACCCGGACAAAAAGTTGCTATCCAAAAGAACGCTCAACAATTGCGTCTACTCCATCCTCTTGATTATCATTATTATGATACATTACGATCAAAACTGGGTTGGGAATCCAAACATCAAGGATAAGATAAATTATGCTTACCACTTTATGTATTGAACAATTTGCTATTGTGCAACACTTAGAGTTAGATTTTTCTGAAGGAATGACTGCCTTTACTGGAGAAACCGGTGCAGGTAAGTCAATTATGATCGATGCTTTAATGTTGGCTTTAGGTGATAGAGCAGATGCTTCGGTCATTCGACCGGGACAGGAAAAATGTGATATCACGGCTGGATTTTTTGTAAGTCAGGAATCTGATCCTGCTCAATGGCTAGCAGAACATGATATCCCTTGTGAGGATGGCGCAATTTATTTACGACGGGTCATTTATGCCGAAGGTCGTTCCAAGTCCTACATTAACGGTCAACCTTTTCCCTTACAAAAAGTAAAAGACCTCAGTGAAAAATTAGTTCATATTCATGGGCAACATCAAAATCATGCCTTAATGCAACATGCAACGCATCGCCAGCATCTCGATCAATACGGTAAAAATCATCATTTGTTGGATGAAGTTGCATTGCTTTATAAACAATGTCAGAAAATTCAACACGAAATCGAGCGTTTGCAAAATCAAGATCAGCAAGCTGATCGTATTGAATTACTGCGCTTTCAAATCGAAGAGTTAACTGCATTGAATTTGCACGAAAATGAAATGGAAGGCTTGTCCCAAGAGCATCAAATGTTACATCATGCAAAAGAGTATTTGCAAAACAGCCAACAAATACATGGATTACTCAATGCCGAAGATGAGCCTAACATCTGTGCCGGTTTAAATCAGATTTTGCACTTCTTGAGTCAATTACCCAAAGAGCAAGCCCAAATTAAAAATGCGTGCGAGCTGATTAACGGTGCTTTGATTCAATGTGAAGAAGCGGTCAATGAAATGCAGCAATTTGCTGAGCGTATTCATCTTGATCCTGAGCGTTTATATGAAATTGAAATGCGAATGAGCTCCATCCATCAATTAGCACGTAAATACCATGTAGACAGCAGTCAATTACACGAGCATACACACCACCTACAAAAAGAATTGGAGCAGCTAAGAGACGGTGAAAGTAAATTAGCCCAATTGCAAGTACAGCAGCGCCAACTCCTTGCTGCTTATGAAGCCACAGCAAGAAAATTGAGAGAGGCACGTCAGGCTCAGGCAAAAAAATTAGCAAAGGAAATTACGACCAGCATTCAGCAATTGGGTATGCCTAAAGGCCGGATGGAAATTGACATTTTACCTCTGGAAAAAATGCAGGCACATGGCATGGATAAAGTCGAATATAAGGTATGTACCAATCCAGGTATGGAACTTGATTCACTCAGTAAAATTGCCTCGGGGGGAGAGCTTTCTCGTATTGGTTTATCCATTCAAATGATCACCGCACAACAAGGCACAACACCTACGTTATTGTTTGATGAAGTTGATGTGGGTATCGGCGGAACAACGGCTGCATTAGTAGGACGCATGCTGCGTCAATTAGGCGAACGCCTGCAAGTATTTTGTGTTACTCATCAGCCGCAAGTTGCTGCATGTGCACACAATCATTTTATGGTTGAAAAACGCAGCAACAATAAAGAAACATTTACCGATATCTCTTTATTGCGTGCAGAGGAAAAAATCGATGAAATTGCTCGGATGCTCGGTGGTTTGAAAATAACAGAGCAAACCCGATCGCATGCAAAGGAATTATTAGCAACAGCTTATGATTAGTTCACAATACCCCAAATACACTGCGACTATCATAAATGCATATTGTTTGGGGATTTTGCGTCACAGCGTAAGTTCTAGTGCACTACGCCAATTAGTAAGACGAACGCTTATTTTGCCGCTCATCATCGTTCGTTCCTGGTTCACGACCACGTTTTTTTCCCAGAGTGTCACGATAATGTTGTGTCATATCGCGTTGTCCGGCGAGTACGGTTTGTTCCATTCTACTTTGAAATCCAGCTAGAGTATAAGGTTCAAACTGTTTTTCAAAATCGGTCAATGATTTACTATTAAATTCATGCTGCAAAAATTCGTCTACATATTCAATCAGTTTTGGTAAAAGAACCTCTTTTGCTCGGATGTTAATGAGTTTCTTAGCATCGTTCTCACTATAATCGACGCCTTTTCGAGCGCTATCAATCGCTGTATCCTGTTTTTTATTGAAAGGATGTGTTTGTTCTTCCGGTGAATAGCTGCTGATGATGGCTGGTAGGACAGCCCCATCCTCTATTTTATCCTGTATCAAGCGAGTAGATTGCATCACTCTCATCAATTTAAGTGGAAGTTTACATCCGTTTATAGCCATAGGATTAGAATGCGACTCCTGCTCTTCCTCATCCTCCTCCTCTTCTTCTTCTTCGAGAGGATATTCTATGGTGTCTTCAATGTGACTCTCCAAATATCCAAATAAACCACTATCGGAAAATTCTGGTGGCAAATAACGAGCTATGGTGAACAGATGATGAAGATCGTCTTCCGCTATAACCGAACAAAATCCCTGAAACTCGTTAAGACGTTGTTCTTTCGCCACAAATACACTCTTGTGTTCTATTGTGAACGTATTATAAAAATCATAAGCTAAATCAGAATAATAGTTGCCCTCAAAAGCTTGCATATAACCCAGCGAATCCAGAAATAAAAGACTCACCGCACGATTTGCATCAATATAAATTTCACCACAGAACCAATGATGCTCATCACAAATCATAAATCGCTCCATGAACGGTAGTGGTAATATTCCAGCATCTAACTTGTCATTGATACAGCGAAGATAAGCTTTAAACTCTGTTTTTTGTAAAACAGTAGGATTGTCCTCATACGGTTTACTCTGAGAACGCTCGATTACGGACACTAAAGCATCTTTATATGTCATTTTAACGATACTTGAAGTAATCGTTAACATTCGCTCGGTATAATAGTGTGCATTGGTTTGCGACTGCAGTTGATGCAGTACTTTTCCTTGTTCATTATCAAGCGTCATAACAGCAACATTGAAATAAGGCTGAATATTTTGCAGCGCTTGAATCAAGAGTGCATTTTTTAGTTTAAGACCTTGCAGTATCAAAAAATGCATCATTTCTCTTTTAGCGGTCTCGTCAAATTCAGATGAACGGAACCATTTATCTAGTTTATTTTGAGAAAAGACATGGGGATTTTCAGCAATAAAAGTGAGCATCAACTTAATCAGTTGTTCGCTCTTTAAAAATGCCTTTTCCACCCGTTATTGTGCCGCATCTGAACGAGAGTCAGAAATTACATAATTTTAAGACAGGTAAACCACTAGTTTGACTAGTGAGACTCTCAAGGCTTAGCCTTCAGATTTAGTGACGATGATGTCAAAATACAGCTGTGGACTTGACGGTTTCACAGGAGAGTACTTATGACAACATCATCGT
>JBOFJV010000325.1:0-11412 GCA_051657005.1 Legionella sp.
AACACCGCAGCTTGTGCACGCCAGGTAGCTCGTTGATGTTTATTAATGCCTGGGAATTGTTGATTACCATAACGACTACAAGCATAACAATATAACTTATACGCTTTAAATACTAATATACTTCGACGATGTCAGATTAACTCATGATGAACTCTGCGTATATACGAGGATTTCTTGCGTACTCTCTTACTTTGACAATGACTACAACGTGCTAATCGGTTATAGCTTACATCTAATATTAATGGTTGATATCCGCTCACTTTTACTATGGAAAATCCAGGTAAATTTAGGATAAGATTGTACTTAGTCACTTTAATCTCCTTTTGTTCGCTAAATCAAGTACTTAGTCTAGACTAATTTGATTAAAGTGCCACCTTAATTGGTGTAGAGCCAAAATTTCCCTACGTAATATATGTCCGTGCCACACAAATAAACTTTCAAGCAAACTGTTCTGCTGATTATTAAAAACACGATTGTTAAAAGACTTTTAAATGAGGTTTCAAACATATTGCCTTGATAGACAATATATTGCGGTCTCTCCTACAATTGATTGAAATTATTTCCGTCGTTGGTATATTGGCAGTAAATTAATCATTGGAGATGTTTTCATGTTTAGAAATACAAGAAACCGTTTTGGTAGTTTTACAAAACTCTTGCATTGGCTCATTTTTATTCTAATCACAGCCCAATTTTATTTGATTTGGTATCGAGAAGTATTTCCAAAAGATTCGCCTGAAAAGGCATTGTATATGATGCTGCATAAATCAGTTGGAATGACGGTGTTATTTCTTGGCGTATTATTTGTTGTTTGGCATTTATTTAATATAAAACCAACTCCTCTTGCATCTCAATCACGTTGGCAGCAGGTTACTGCAAAAATGGTTCATTACGCCCTTTTCGCGTTGATCATCGCGATATCAACTGTAGGATATTTGCTTGTCTGTGCGAATGGCAGAATGGTTAACTTTTTTGGCTGGTTCAATTTACCGTCTCTTCTTACCGAGAACAAACTACTAGCAAACACGCTTTTCAATATCCATGAAAAATTGGCCTATCTCATTCTTATTCTTGTTGGAATTCATTTGCTTGCAGCTTTATACCATCATTTCATTGCTAAGAATCAGGTCTTAAGACGAATACTTCCATTTACGAATATGAGAAATACTCCCGAACGTTAAAAACACGCATAGCCAACGTAGCCCGCATTAGCAAATGCGTAATGCGGGAAAAGAGCGTTTTAACAATAGCGTTAAGCAAGTAACCGTTCAGAGGTATGTCAATTGATTAAAATCAAATAAAAAATAGCTCTCTTTGCGAACGAAGTGAAGCAATCCAAAACACGATATTCTAACGAAGTATTGCTCTGGATTGCTTCTCCAAGGCTCGCAAAGACGAAATTCACATACTTTGCGCACACTCGCCCAAGAAAAAACCAACATGTCCAACACAAAACATTTATGACTAATTTAAAGACAATTGAAAAGGTTATTCTATGAGCAATACAGAATATATTTCATTTCAAGCCAATCAGAAAATTTATCCAGATAAAGCGCATCATTTCGGTCTATATAAAACACCAAATAAAAGATGTTATCAAGAAGATACCGCTGCAATCCACTGGCTTTTTAAGGAAAAAATGGCACTTACTCGTAGCCAGGATGCAGCGCAACGGAACCATGGTTTACAAATTTGACTCATAACCACGGGTTCCACTGCGCTGCATCCAGGCTACAAAGTACCATGGCAACCGTTCGCGAGTTATGTCAGTTGATTAAAATCAATTAAAAAACAGCCGTCTTTGCGAACGAAGTGAAGCAACCAAGAATAGAATTCTAACGAAGCATTATTCTGGATGATTCGCCAAGGGTCGCAAAGACGATTGATATACCTATGGACAGTTACCGTGAATTTTGAAACATCAATCAAGAAGGGATTTTGTCTGGAAATTGATTGCCAGACCTATGATTTAACTCAAGACTACTGCTTTATTACTTGAGCATGATTAATTAAGCTTTTTGCATACAAATCATAATCCATCATGCCATAGCTTGCTTCTATTTGTTGAATTAAGCTGTCTTGTTGTTCTCTATCTAAAGCACTTAATTTTCCATCGTGAATCTGTTTCAATCGTACTACTACATAATCACCGCTGGCTAGATCAATCCCATCACGGCTTTCTGGTCGTACTAAATTAAACGCCAAATCATTAATTGCGCCATCAACACTGTCGTTATCTAGCGTGGATTTTTCAACTGACTTCCAAGTCAAGCGATTAGAGTTAATCAATTCTTCTTGATGTTTATCCGCTACCGGATTTAATAAAGCAGTGCCAACTTCTTTAGCTTTCGCTTCAGCAATCTTTTTAATTAAAATTTTCTTAATTTGCTCACTAACTGCTTCTAACGATTGTTCTTTTTCAGGCCAATGCTGTTTTACTCGAGCCACGACAACAGAATCATTATCGAGTTGGATCGGATCACTGTTATTACCTAACTCAAGAACATCATGACTGAATGCAGCATTAATCACCTGTTTATTCTTTGCAATACTCTCCGTGCCGCCCGTTCGTGCAAAAGGCTCAGTGTTTGCGATTTGTAACTTCAAAGCATCTGCAACAGGCTGGAGCGAATCAGGAGACTGATAACTTAAATCAGATAATTGTTCTAATGCTTGCGTATATTGAGTTTGTGCTGCGTCAGCAATGAGTTGTTCCTTAATTGAGGCTTGCACTTCCACTAAAGGTTTGGTTGAAACTGGCTTATAATTGATTAATTTAAAAATTTCATACCCATGTTTTGTTCTTTCTGGAGATGAAATTTCTCCTGGCTTAGTCAACTGAGAAAGGATTCGATTATAATCATTCTGACCCGCAGTAATCCAAGGAAGAATCCCTTTATCTGCGATCGAAAGTTTGTCATCAGACAAAGTCGCAACAAGCTTATCAAATCCCTCCGGATTTTTTTGTAAAATCTGATATGCATCACTCGCTTTTTTCTGAGTTTGCGCGACAACAGCGTTACTTGCATCCTCAGGAACAGCAAATAAAATATGAGCTACCTGCCAACTTGCAGGCGTTAAATAGTTACTTTGATTCTCTTCATAATAACGTTTCACATCATCATCAGATACATTGATTTTATTTCTAATATCATGCATGGACAAAGCAACATATTCCAAACTGACTTTTTCGGGGGTCATAAATGCTTTCTTATTTTCCTTATAATAATCAGCAATGTCTTCAGGAGATACTTGAACACCTTTCTCAAATTGTGCTACAGGAACGTTTAAGTAATCAAAGTCCCTACTTTGCATGTACAAACTTACAAATCGATCAATTTCATCAGGCAAAGCAAAAGAGCTGCCCATAAAAGCAAATCGTTGTTGATTCAGCAGCATGCCTTGTTTCACTTCATCAAGAAACGTTGATTGAGTAAATAATGCCGCATTAAGTGCCTGTTGGTATTTTGCAGCTGAAAAATGTCCGTCTTCTTGAAATTGCGGAATGCTCAAAATTGCTGCATTTGCTTGATTAACACTGACGTCAAAACCATTTTTGCGTGCTGCTTGTACCATTACTTCATTGGTAATCATTTGATCTAAAACTTCATTTTGCAGCTTTTTTTCATCATCAGCAGTCATTTGTGCAATATCTTGCATGGAGCGCGCACGTCGATAATTCGTATCAAATGATTGTAAAGTTAAATGATGATCATTAACTATAACTTTAGAATTTGTGGATTGACGTGATTGTAAATAATAGTCCACACCAAAAAGAGTAAACGTAATACCGATTAAAATAACTACCAACCAAGCAACAACACCTTGTATACGTTCATTTAACTTTTGCAACATGTCCCGAGATCCATTTTATATTAATAAAAGTTTAGGAGTGTGTGCGTACTTACTCTCTATTTTCAAATTACGGCCGCATCTTTATAGCTTCGGGAAAAAGCAAAACTTTTAAAAGGCAATCACTCAGCCGTAAGCGTTGCTAATTCCCAAAAACATCAATCAAATACACACCGTGCCAAAAGATAAAGTGAGTACGAACACATTCCTTAACTCGATTTAGCATGAGCCAATTATAACCCAAGCTGAAAAAACAAAGCAAAACCAGTTCTTCACCCTATGAAACAAACCTATTCTCTTAATATACAAGAAAATTTGAATAATTCATTTATTACTTTCATTAACTTGTTTCTTTAACTGTACACTATCTCAGTAAACAAAAAAAATAGGAATTTAAAGAAAATGAGACGTTGAAGTACTCAATTATTCCAGATAAAAAAAACGCGCCTTTCGGCGCGTTAATCTGGCGGAGTGGACGGGGCTCGAACCCGCGACCCCCGGCGTGACAGGCCGGTATTCTGACCAACTGAACTACCACTCCATTTCATGGTGGGTGCTGTAGGGATCGAACCTACGACCCTCGCCTTGTAAGGGCGATGCTCTCCCAGCTGAGCTAAGCACCCGGAAAACTTATGCTTCTTGAACAGCTTCTTTCAGGTTTTTACCCGCTTTAAACTTGGCTACTCGTGACGCTTTAATCTGAATAATTTTACCAGTTTGTGGGTTTCTACCTGTACGTGCTGAACGATTGCCTGTAGAAAATGATCCGAAACCTGGTATTACTACTTGATCACCACTTCTTAATGCATCAGTAATAGTACTAGTAAAAGTTTCGAGAACTCTGCTTGCGTCAGCCTTAGTTAAACCCGAACCACTTGCTATAGCATCAACTAATTCGCTCTTATTCATTGCTTCCCCTATACAGTTAATCTTCCATACTTCTAAGTTAATTTAATTTGTTTATCAAACTAACCGGTCTAGTAGTTACTTCCTTGCAGTGCCCGCTGTTGGCGGGCTACGAAACGAAATATACCCTGTATTAATGGGTATGTAAATCATTATTTTTAATTTTTTTTGATCTTTTACCTACAATAATCTCAGATTGTACATTTGTTGACTGTTCTACCAGTGGACTGCGCTGTAAAGCCAGTTCTAAAACCTGTTCTATGCTCTTCACAGGGTGAATTGTGAGCTTGCGTAAAACGTTATCCGGGATTTCTTCCAGGTCTTTTACATTCTCCTCAGGAATAATTACATGCTTAATTCCACCACGATGAGCAGCCAATAGTTTTTCTTTAAGACCACCAATGGGTAAAACCTGCCCTCTCAATGTAATTTCTCCGGTCATGGCTACATCCGCTTTAACAGGAATCTGCGTGACGATTGAAACCAATACCGTGCACATACCAATACCAGCACTTGGTCCATCTTTTGGAGTAGCTCCTTCAGGGACATGAACGTGAAAATCGTTCTTATCGTAAAAGTCATCCGCTAATCCCAGCTTCTTAGCTCGGCTTCTCACTACAGTCATGGCTGCATGGATGGATTCTTGCATCACTTCACCCAATTGTCCTGTATGAGTCACCTTACCCTTTCCTGGCATCATTGACGCTTCAATCGTAAGTAACTCACCACCGACGCTTGTCCAAGCCAAACCAGTTACCTGACCTACTTGATCAAATTCTTCTGCTAATCCATACCTAAACTTCTTCACACCTAAATATTTTTCAATATTGTTCAGTGAGACTGCCATTTTTTTCACTTTTTTATTGGATAAAATTTCTTTAACTACTTTTCGACACACACTAGCAATATCACGCTCTAAATTACGCACACCAGCTTCTCGCGTATAATGTCGAATAATCTCTCGAACCGCCCCTTCGCTAATATGTATTTCTTTGTCACTTAAACCATTTAGAATAACTTGTTTAGGAACAAGATATTTTTCGGCAATACTTACTTTTTCATCTTCGGTATATCCCGCCAGTCGAATGATCTCCATTCTATCTAATAGTGGTGCTGGTATTTCTAAAGAATTTGCTGTTGCAATGAACATCACATCACTCAAATCATAATCCACTTCGAGATAGTGATCGCTAAAGGTGTGATTTTGCTCTGGATCGAGTACCTCAAGCAAAGCTGCAGCAGGATCCCCTCGGAAATCCATTGCCATTTTATCCACTTCATCAAGCATAATTAATGGATTTTTAACTCCAGCCTTACATAATTTTTGAATGATTTTCCCTGGCATAGAACCAATGTACGTTCTTCTATGACCACGAATTTCAGCTTCGTCCCGTACTCCACCTAGAGCAATACGAATGAATGTACGTCCAGTAGCATTTGCAATGGATTGACCTAAAGAAGTTTTACCCACCCCTGGTGGCCCAACGAGGCAAAGTATTGGTCCTTTTAGACGTTTAACGCGCTGTTGAACCGCTAAATATTCAATAATACGCTCTTTGACTCGTTCTAAGCCATAATGTTCTTTATCTAATAATTTTTCAGCTTTTAATAAATCAAATTGGATTTTATTTCTTTTTTTCCAGGGTACTGACAACATCCAATCAAGATAATTACGAATGACCGTAGCTTCAGCAGACATTGGTGACATCATTTTTAATTTGTGGAGTTCAGCAAGCGCTTTTTCTTTCGCTTCCTTAGGCATTCCAGCTTTATTGATCGACGCTTCAAGTTGTTCAATTTCATTACCTTCTTCGCCTATCTCACCTAATTCTTTTTGAATTGCCTTCATTTGCTCATTGAGGTAATACTCGCGCTGACTTTTTTCCATCTGTCGCTTAACACGCCCACGTACACGCTTTTCAACATGCAACAAGTCAATTTCATTTTCAATTGCAGACATTAAACGCTCAAGACGAGTGCCTACATCTAAAGTTTCGAGTAATTCTTGTTTATCATCTACTTTCAACGTTAAATGAGCAGCAATAGTATCAGCCAATCGACCCGGTTCTTCAATTACGGCTAAAGGCGATAAAACTTCCGGGGGAATTTTTTTGTTCAGTTTAATGTATTGCTCAAATTGCGACATTAAAGAGCGCATCAAAATGCCAACGTCAGGTTCTTGAACCGCAGCATTTTCATCTTCCATAACTTCAAGAACAGCTTCCAAATAACCGTTTGTCTGACTGTATTCCTTTGCTCTGGCTCGTTTTTCACCTTCCACTAAGACCTTAACCGTACCATCGGGCAGTTTTAAAAGTTGAAGGACACTTGAGAGGGTACCTACTTGGTAGATATCGCCTTCAGCTGGATCATCATTGGATGATTTTTTCTGGGCGACTAAAAAGATTTGATTGCTGTCAACCATTGCCGCTTCTAAGGCTTTAATTGATTTTCCTCTACCTACAAATAAAGGAATAACCATATGAGGGTAAACCACTACGTCTCTTAATGGTAATACAGGTATGTTAGACATTTTTTCAGTCTCATTCGAAGTTTCTTTATTTTCAATGGACATAATGAACCCTTATTCAAACAGAAAACTTTAATTAATATTCACGACTACTAAGTGTATCCCTAATATGACCTACAACAATGCTTTATAGTTAGATGATATTTTTATTTAGGGATATCCCTAATTATAATTTAAAAGGAAGGAAGAGTTATTGCAAGAAATCAACGCTTTATAATTGATAAAGTCCCTTACAAGAGCTACTCTCCTACACAATGTGCAGGAGAGATACAGAGTCAAAAATACTACTCTTGTCCGCCTACTGCACTTTTTATCCCATCGTGCTCGTAAATAATAATAGGCTTAGTTGAACTATTCACTGCACTTTCATCAACTACAACCTTAATTACACCTTCAAGAGAGGGTAATTCATACATGGTGTCTAAAAGAATATTTTCAAGTATAGCACGCAAACCTCGTGCACCCATTTTTCTATCCAGAGCTTTCTTAGCAATTGCTACTAATGCTTCTTCTCTAAATTCAAGCTCGACCTCTTCCATTTTGAAAAGAGATTGAAATTGCTTCGTCAAAGCATTTTTTGGATTAGTTAAAATATTAATAAGAGCGGATTGATCCAATTCTTGCAGTAGCGCTACAACGGGAAGTCGACCGACAAACTCTGGAATTAATCCATATTTAATCAGATCATTAGATTCCAATTGATTCAATACTTTCGATATTTCAACACTGCTGTCTTTCTTATTTTTCAGCTGCGCAGAAAATCCGATACCTGATTTATCACTTCGCTCTCTGATGACCTTTTCTAAACCTGCAAAAGCACCACCGCAAATAAATAATATATTTGAAGTATCCACTTGTAAGAACTCTTGCTGAGGATGTTTTCGACCACCTTGAGGGGGAACAGAAGCGATTGTTCCTTCAATCAGTTTCAAAAGTGCTTGCTGCACTCCCTCACCAGAAACATCACGCGTTATAGAGGGATTGTCTGACTTACGTGAAATCTTATCAATCTCATCTATATAAACTATGCCATGCTGTGCTTTATCTACATCATAGTCACATTTCTGTAATAATTTCTGAATAATGTTTTCTACGTCTTCACCAACATAACCTGCCTCAGTAAGCGTAGTAGCATCAGCCATAGCAAAAGGTACATTAAGAATGCGTGCCAATGTTTGCGCTAAAAGAGTTTTTCCGCTTCCTGTTGGACCAATAAGTAAGATATTACTTTTTCCAAGTTCAACTCCATCTTCACTCTTATGTTGTAAACGTTTGTAGTGATTGTACACTGCTACGGATAGGACTTTCTTTGCGTGAGCCTGTCCAATGACGTATTCATCAAGGAAAGTAGAAATTTCCTTAGGAGAAGGCAAACGAACCTCTGCCTCTTCATGAGTTTCATGTGTTTCTTCACGAATAATATCATTGCATAATTCAACACACTCATCACAGACAAATACCGATGGGCCAGCAATCAATTTTTTCACTTCATGTTGGCTTTTTCCACAAAAAGAACAATACAAAACTTTATCGCCACTTCCGTTACCGGATTTACTCATAACTAAACCCCTTCTTACACCGATTATCGAAAAAATTTGATAACATATGTAAAATATTAGTCAATTAGAAAAGGATATGCCACATTATTATTGCATCACTTCAAAAGATAAGCCGCACACATGGAAAGAATGCACTACTTCTTTTCCAGTTATTATTGCGGCTTAGTATCTTGAATCTAATGCAAACAATTACTCTGTTGTACTGGGAGATAAGTCTCTATCCGAAAGAACTTTATCAACAAGACCGTATTCAACAGCTTGTGAAGCACTCATAAAATTATCACGCTCTGTATCACGCATAATTTGGTCGGGTGTCTTTTTAGTATGTTTTGCCATGATGTTGTTTAATCTTTCTCTCACTGCCAAAGTTTCACGGGCATGAATTTCGATATCAGTCGCTTGACCTCTATAACCACCTAAAGGCTGATGAATCATGACTCGCGAATTTGGTAAACAGAATCTCTTTCCATCTGCGCCCGCACAAAGCAGTAAGGCAGCAGCACTTGCTGCTTGCCCTATACATAAGGTACTAACATCTGGTTTAATAAACTGCATGGTATCGTAAATAGCCAACCCTGCAGTGACTACACCTCCAGGTGAGTTAATGTAGAGAGAAATATCTTTTTCATGATTTTCAGACTCAAGAAACAACAATTGAGCAACCACTAAATTAGCCATATGATCTTCAACTTCACCCAAAAGAAAGATAATCCTCTCTTTCAATAGTCTTGAGTAAATATCATATGAACGTTCTCCACGGGAAGTTTGTTCAATAACCATTGGGACCAATCCACTGGCATTGCGAATGATGTTCTCAGAATAGCCTGACATATAATTACTCTCCTTTTTCCTCAGTCCATTTCTCTTTACCTTTTTCTTTTTTCTCAGCTGCTGGCTTAGGATTCATCACAGAATCGTAATCAGAAGACTTGTATTTAATCTTTGCATCTTCAGCAATTTTATCAGCGACCATTTCTTCCATAACAATAGCTTCGATTTCAGCCATATGTTCTTTACTGCTTTGATACCAAGCACGAAGTTCATCAGGATTTTCGTAAGCATTAGCAAATTTTTCAATTACTGCGTTTACTTTATCTTTATCTGCAACAATTTGATGCTTTTGAACGTACTCAGAGAAAAGTAGACCAAGATGAACACGACGCTTCGCTTGTTCTTCAAACAATTCACGAGGGAAATCAGTAATCTTTTCGTTTTCATGATGCTCATGTCCAAAAAGACGATGATACATATCATGTTTTAAATGTTCGATTTCTTTGTCAATTAATGCGAGTGGCAATTCAACTTCATTCACATCCATTAATTTATCAAACAATTTTTCACGATTCATCATACTGACACGGCGCTCAAGCTCACGAGTCATATTCTCTTTAATGTCTTTTTGTAGTTCTTCAATACCGCCTTCTTTAATATTGAACTTTTCAGCAAATGCGTCATCCAACTCAGGCAGTTTTCCTTCCATAATTTGATGTATCGTAATTTTGAAAACAGATTCTTTTCCAGCTAAATCTTTATGACCGTAGTCAGCAGGGAAAGTTACTTTGATATCAAATTGTTTTTCTTTCTTATTACCAATAATTTCTTCTTCAAATCCAGGAATCATTGAACCAGAGCCAATGACGAGCTCATGACCTTGAGCAGTACCGCCTTCAAACGCTTTATCATCAAAGAAGCCTTCAAAATCAATAACTACTTTATCTCCTTTTTTAACAGCTCGAGAAACATCCTGCCACTCTTTATTTTGTTCACGTAATTTATCCAACATGCTTTCGACATCTTTGTCAGTCACTTCAGAACGTGTTAGCTCAACAGCGGCTTGATTTAATTCTTTAATTTCAAATACAGGCATTACTTCAAATACAGCAGTATAAGTAAAGTCTTTCCCATGCTCCACTTCCTCAGGTTCAACATAAGGATAACCTGCAGGAACCAGTTCATTTTTTTGCAGTGCTTCAAATAGAGTAGATTGCACCATATCACGGGCAACTTCTTCGCGAACGCTTTGAGAATAACGGTTTTGCACGACATGTAAAGGGACTTTACCTGGACGAAAACCATCTATTTTAACTTTGCGAGCAAGATTTCTGAGACGCAAGCTCACTTCTTCCTCAACTTTCTCTGAAGGCACAGAAACTGTTACCTTACGTTCCAAACCTTTTATGGTCTCAACAGAAACTTGCATTAATTTCACCTCATGGAGTTTATAACGATAATGGTGCGAAAGGAGAGACTCGAACTCTCACGGGTTTCCCCGCTGGAACCTAAATCCAGTGCGTCTACCAATTCCGCCACTTTCGCAAATCAGGTTGGATTATCAATCAGTAATTAGGTCTTGTAAAGACTAAGATAATATCTTGATGAAATCTTTACGAAAAACCGCTTTTTTCTGGCTCGACACCAATTAAGGTGGCACTTTAATCAAATTAGTCTAGACTAAGTCCTTGATTTAGAGAACAAAAGGAGATTAAAGTGCCGAAGTACAATCTTATCCTAAATTTACCTGGATTTTCCATAGTAAAAGTGAGCGGATATCAACCATTAATATTAGAT
>JBOFJV010000326.1:0-4017 GCA_051657005.1 Legionella sp.
TCAAAATCAGGAGCAGCTCGATAAAACTAGCGGTGCTGATGAGAAAGGTAATTTTTAAAGTTAGTTTGAACTAATCGCCGGCAGCCCTTGGGGCTGCTCACCACCGTCAAGCCACCTGCTTTGCGGGTGCGGTCTGACTGGGGTATAGCCCAATAATCCCATCTGCACCAAATGCTACAGCATCTTTTGCGTCTTCTAGATCAAGTATTCCTTTAATGAGTCAATAGCCCTTCCAAAAATGACGTATCCATTCAAGATCACGCCAACTGATTGAAGGATCAAAATTGTTGCTTAACCAGCCGATATAATCTTCCATCCCTATTGGCTTTTTTAGATAAGTAGAAATATTTCCAAGTTCATGATGGCGACCAATAATACCTACCTGATCAGCCCAAGAGGGTTTCATCATGGCTTGCATTACGCGACGCTCACGGGAAAATGGACCAGACATTCCTGAACGAACATCACGATAACGAGCACTTGGTGTGGACATATCCACAGTAAACACAAGATGGGTCACGCCACAATTCTGAGCTCGCTCAAGCATGTGGCGCATAAAACCACGATCTTTAAGCACGTACAATTGAAACCAGACTGGCAAAGCGCTGTGCACAGATACTTATTCCAAAGAGCATACAGAAACCGTCGATAATGCATAGGGGATCCCTTTTTTTGCAGCAGCTTTGGCAACCTGTATGTCACCACGCCGAGCATACATTCCAGTAAGGCCTATAGGACTTAAGAGGATTGGCAGCGCCAGCTTTTGCCCAAAGAGTTCTGTTTCAAAATTGAGATGCGCCGCATTTTTTAAAATGCGCTGGCGTAAAGTGATCTTGGCAAGATCTTCAGTATTTGCTTTTAGTGTATGCTCCGAAAAAGCACCACCATCGATGTAATCAAATAAAAATCGAGGTAATTTCCGTCTTGCGGCCTCACGATAATCTGTAATAGAGGAAATAATCATATTCATTCCGGATAGAACTGAATCCATTTAAAATCAGCATAACAAAAAAGGAAGTCATCACCCAAGTAATTCAGCAAAAAATGCCCTACTAATGCGCCCCATGAATCCATCACAGACTTTCTCAGTGAAATCAGTTACAATAGTCCAATAAATATACATATTGCAGGAATAATCGATGAAAAAATACTGTTCCAGTTTTTTGATCCTGGTCGCAATGAGCACCGCGTCGCTTGCGGATGCACAAGACAAAAATAGTACATCCGTAATTCCGGGTTGGCCGAACTATTTAGCAATGGGCACGATAACAAATGGGTCGCCCCAAGAACTCAACACCATTCGTGTCGACTCAGTATTTACCTACAATGGTGCCGGCGGTGACGGTGATCCTGGGAAAATAGAAACCCCATATAAAATTTGGAATATGATTAACATGGCGAACGCCATAAAAACAAATACTGGCCATGCAGTTAATCCAGCCTTAGTGGAATATGGTTGGCAACTGAGTGGAGGCTGGAATCCTGATGGTGTGACGAATCTCGACGACCTCACAAAACATTTCTTTAACCTCATGTTTTTGGCTAAAACCCTGGAGGATAATGCATACAGTGCTACCGGAACGTACGGCACTATCTTATTAAATCCGGATATGCTCGGTTATTTAGGCAATACGAATCGTGTAGAATCTGTTAAAGCATTGCAGATACCGGTTGGCCAAGCACTTTCTAATGCGTATTGCATGATGACGAAAAAGGTCGCTTATAATTATTCCATCACCCCTAATTGTAGCTATGGCTGGGATAATAAACCGGTAACAGTCCATGGCACGCCGACTGATTTACTGCTCTGGTTAAAATCAAAGACCGATAATTACACCGCTGGGCAAGCATTTGCTCAGTGTATCAATGAGTATGCAATGCCACTTTGCAATACAACCAGTCCTAATGCGAACATCCCTGATTTCACAAATAATTTTAATGGCTGGTTGCAAGCGCAACACTGGATGTCGAAACATTTTGGGCCGCATGTTGCCCTTGGGGTTCATGAAAATATTTCTGCTGCTCCTGAAGGCGGTTGGTGGATTCATCAGGGACCCAATGCGGTAACACCTTATGTTGATAAGGTTTTGGGCGATTTAAAGAGTTTTGAATTATTCACGGGCCAATACAAACCTGATTTTATTTATTTTGATCGCTATGGTGCTGATGATTACAGCAGCAAATTTCCCAGTTTACTCATCAATCAGGCCACGTTTTACAATGATGAGGCATGGCAAAATTTCCTGATGATGACCAAGCAAATCAGCGAAGGTTTGGGACAACAAGCAGGCAAAGCATCTATTCCTGCCATGTTATGGCAAATACCCGCAGCGCATATCCCAACCCAAGATGAACCACTACTTGAGGAACAGGAAGAAGGCTCTGCACCGGTATACTTTTTTGGCGACTCCAATTTACACGCTGATTTAAGCAATATCGCCTCATGGATTACTCGTGATATTGCTCCTTTACCTAACGGTTATGCTCTATGTGCTGGCAAAAACGCAATTCAGTGTTTGACACGAAACCACTTCAATTGGGCCCATAATAATACGAACCAATTAAAAGCAGCTGTTGATGCCCATGTATTCTCCATTTTGTGGGGCGCTGGTGCCTTTGCCACTGGAGTTTGGGAAGTGCCAGGAACAACGTTTCCAGATAATGGATGGATGGCAAAAAAAATGTCGACTTACTATAAAAATCCACAACCTTTGTAATGAAATAGCTCAGCGAGCTATTTCATCTTAAAGCCAATGATGTACTTTGACTAAAGTGGTTTAATTTGCGATACCGAACAAGTACATCCTCTGCTGCGGCCATTGCCTCAGGACAGCAGTAGCTGATTTGTTTGCATTCATTAACAAGTCCAGGCAGATTTCTCCAAGAGCTTTTATTTTCCGTATTGATTTTTTTAGCATCGAGTAACTGCTTATAGCAATACAGCTCTAAAAATATTTTTGCTTTATTCTGGTCGACAGTACGTTCCGTTGTACTCGCAAACATTTTATCCAAATGCAGTCGTACTTTTTCTTGTGTCACAGGTGATCCTGTATTCTCAATAACACATTCCGCTGCTGTTTTAAAAAAGGCAGCAAGGTCGGAAGCACCTTGAAATTCTTTTCTCTGTTTCAAAAAAGTCGAACCTTGAGGTTGCTCCTTCTTTTTTCTCACGAATAGATCTAAAAACTCACTGTTTTTTACAATGGAGCCTAATAATGATTTAAGTGTAACAGACTGAGTACCTTCGCTTTTATGCTCCTTCATCGCAGCATACGCATCAATGAATAAAGTTGTATTGATACCAGTCAGCTTGGCATCTGCCAATGCAACAATGAGCTCTGTATTACAGTGGGTCTTTTCGCATTCTTTTAAAAGTATTTGTCTCAGTGAGGATTGGTAAACAACCGTAATTTCCGGATCATTTAAAATCGAATCGCCGTCAATAACTTCCATCGCCTGAGAAAACACCTTTTTCAGTAACGCCCCACTGTTTTGTCGTTCATGAGAAAAATACTCATATACATCACTAAAAAAATTGAGATTGAGCACTGCTTTGCTGATTAAATGTTTAAAAAATTCGTCTTTATTTGGAATGTCTGATGATAGGACAAAGACGTGTTCTGTTTCACGGAATAGTACCCGATAAAATACCTCTGGTTTTTGCATCTGAGCATCGCTGAATACTTTTTTATATAAATTTATTTTTGAATGAATGTAATTTTTGATTTCGGCTCTACGTGTTTCAGTTAAAGATTTATTTTCATTAATTACATTCTCATAATCCTCTATCGCCTTGAAGGCTTTTTTAACAGCCTCAAATTTCCTGACGTTACCCACATAAGAATTGACTATTCCTTCCACGGCTTTATCTAAAATATAAGTAACTACTCACCCCTATACGCCACTGCGTGACGTACAGGGGTGAAAGAAACTGTACTCTAACGTTGATTGTTCAATGCCATAGCTACAGCAACCAAAGGATTTATTCCCTTATTTTGCATAGTTTGTAAATAACTG
>JBOFJV010000327.1:0-15017 GCA_051657005.1 Legionella sp.
GATTCCATGTGATTCGTTTAATTCAACATCAATGTATGATGACTTACCGAGAGATCTCCAGTGAAATAAAAAGCAATAGAGGTATCTTAGCCTTATTGAGAACTAGGCCTGATAACCTGAGTGAAGAAAAGAAGGCTAAAAGAGACGCATTTTTCACTCAAAATCCGGCTATCGATGCAATCTATCAATTCCAACAACAACTTCATTCTCTTTTAATGAAAAGAGCATTAACACAAAAGGCATGTCGTAAATTAATACCTACCTTCTTAGGCATGCTGATTGAATGAAAGCAAAGTGCTTTTAAGGCTTTAGCTTCATTGGGTAAGACCATGGGAGCTTGGAAAGATGAAGTCGCCAGAATGTGGCGTTTTAGTAAATCAAATGGAATCACAGAATGGTTTCATCGTAAAATGAAACTAATTCAGCGAAGAGCTTATGTTTTTAGAAAATTTGAAAATTACAGAGCGCGTGTTAAGGTGCTCTGTGGGTGATTAGAGCTGCCCCCTTAAATGGGAAAGAGCCTGTTTTATTTGCAATGGAGTGATTAGCGATTGGTGCCCAGGGCCGGAATCGAACCGGCACGGGATGATAAGTCCCGAGGGATTTTAAGTCCCTTGCGTCTACCTGTTTCGCCACCTGGGCAATTCTTTTTTTATGGAGGCTGAGGCCGGAATCGAACCGGCGTACACGGCTTTGCAGGCCGCTGCATGACCACTCTGCCACACAGCCTCATTTGATACGTCTAAATCTTCATGCTCTAAAAAAAGCGACCCTGTCGTCGCTTTAATTTGGAGCGGGAAACGAGACTCGAACTCGCGACCCCAACCTTGGCAAGGTTGTGCTCTACCAACTGAGCTATTCCCGCGTCTCTACGGGGTGTGATTCTACCGAAAATAAACTGAGTGTCAACACTAAAATTAATTTTTTTTCGTTAACTCTGGCCAAGCAATCGCCAAATAAATAATCATAGACCAAATAGTTAAAATTGCGGACACATAAAGTAAAACAAACCCGAAAATTCCACCCCAAGTGTCTAACGAATTAAAAGCCAACAATAAAAACAAAGCGATCATCTGCAAGAACGTTTTGATTTTCCCAACATAGCCTACAGTCACACTGGCACGTCGACCAATTTCAGCCATCCACTCACGCAATGCAGAAATAACAATTTCACGTCCAACAATCACAATAGCAGGAATCGTGATGTAATGAATGTCCTTGGCACCAACCAGTAGCAATAAGCTTGTCGACACCAGCAGCTTATCGGCAACAGGATCAAGAAACGCGCCGAAAGGTGACATCATCTTGAGTCTGCGCGCTAAATAACCATCTAACCAATCGGTAAAGCTTGCTGCAGCAAAAATACTTGCTGCAAGCATATGTGAGCATTCAAATGGTAAATAAAAAACACCAACAAATACTGGAATCAGTACGATGCGCAGTAAAGTTAGCAAATTCGGCAAACTGGTTAATGTACTCAACGCTTAATACTCCCTTTTCGAAATCACTAAATAGAGCAACACCCATTCCAATGAGCTGCCCTAAAATAATAAAATGTAGCCTGGGCAAAACTGTTCATTATCAGACACCTCATCCCTCACCGCGTTCTGAGGAATCTATGCAAAATTTAACCATCGAACTTTCTGTTCTTACAGTACCAGTTCTGCCTGATGCAGACTGGGTCAAAATTTGCCTCCACATCAGCACTGCGTTCAGGATAATGCCCTTAACTTAACGGCAGTACCTTTCTCTCCGAAAGAAGCTCAACTGCTTTTTGATACATTTAAAAATTCTGCAATCTGCTGATAATCCTCAAATACGGCTACCGCACCCGCTGCTGTCAGTGCAGCCTCTTGTTGGCGGTAAATGTCTACGCCTATAGCAGTAACGTGTAACATTTTGGCCATTTCCATATCTGTCGGTGAATCACCTATCATCAAGGTTGTAGCTGCAGTTCCGCCATATTCTTCAATAATTTCTTCTAACATTTGTGGGCAGGGCTTTGCTGGCACTTGTCCTGCAGAACGTGTTACTTTAAATAATTTATCAAGTCCGGTGGTTTGTAATGCGCGTATTAAGGAATGTTGTCCTTTGTTTGTTGCAATCGCCAGATTGATATGTGCTTCATGCAATTGCTCAATCAATTCACGTACTCCCGGTACCAGACAGACCTCTAAATGACGCGAATGCATGGCTTGCTGCACAGAGTATAATAATTGTTGATGTTGTACTGTGGATAAATGTGGGTAGACTTTTTTTAATGATTGGACTAAACCCCAATCAACATATTTTCGTGCTTCAGCCGGCTCAAAGTCTCCAAAACCGAGCAAATTCGCCTCTGTAGCAACTACGTGTAACACCACGCCTAAAGTATCCGCAATAGTACCTTCCCAGTCAAATACCACTAAATCATATTGATTACTCATTGCTCATTACGCTCCTCGCACGCAATTGTTTTAGTGCGGTAGAAAATTGTTCATCTGCATCAGCCTGAAATAAATGCTTCGTACCATTCAATTCGAATTGAATTGATCGTGCATGTAAAAAAAGACGCTGGCACTGATTATCTATCCCCTCTACTTCTCCTGCAAGTGCTCCATATTTTTTATCGCCGACGATTACATGTCCTAAATGAGCGTTATGAACACGAATTTGGTGTGTCCGTCCTGTTTTGGGACGTGCTTCAACCCAGCAAGCCTGTTGATAATTCTCAAGCAGTTTAATTGCTGTTTCCGAAGCCTTGCCTTCTTCGTTAACCGAAACAATCCGTTCACCAGACTTCAAGGTATTTTTTTCTAGTGCAGCCCGAACAATAACCTGTTTCTTTCCTTCCCAACGATGAGTAAGTAACGCCCAATAAGTTTTTTCTACCTCACGAGATTCAAGTAAGGCATGCATTGCTCTTAGCGTGCTTCTCTTTTTAGCGAGTAAAAGGCATCCAGAAGTTTCTTTATCCAGGCGATGAATCAATTCTAAATAGGCTAAATCCTGCCGTGTTTTTCTCAACGCTTCGATGACGCCAAGACTTAAACCACTTCCACCATGAACCGCAATACCTGAAGGTTTATTAATAACCAAGAAACAAGAATCTTCAAAAATAATGCACTCATGAAGACGCTTTGCCAAAGCATCACCAACAAAAACCTCTTTTGATTCTGAGACGCGAATGGGGGGAATACGAATGCTATCACCAGCATGCAATCTTGAGTTGATTTGAGCTCTTTTTTTATTAACTCGGACTTCGCCACCACGAATAATCCGGTAAATGTGGCTTTTAGGAACACCTTTTAAAATGCGAATTAGGTAATTATCCAGACGTTGCCCTTCTTCTTCATTACTGATTTCTCTATAACTTACTTCACTCATTGTCAATAAACCTGTTTGCTGAGCGTGATTTTTTTGGTATGATCACATACAGCGTGGGAAAATTTTCACGCAACCGAATTATAACGCATAAATAGAAAAAAAGCGTGACTATTTACTTTAAAGTATATACAGAACATTGAGATTGTTAGGTTTTGACCTAATCTCAGAAATGATTACTTAAAATATAGTTACATAAAATATAGGTAATTATTCATCATATTTAGAATGTTTTAAGGGAAAAGTCAGATTTTAAATACGGATTGAACAATCGTTCAAGATGCATTACATAGGGTTTTTCGTGAATGTGATGAATTGTTACAAAATAGCGCTTCCATTTAAGCGTAAAGGTATTAAGAGCGTGTCTACAAATCGCTAGCTTGAGCTCAAAATTCGGTTTTCGAGCACCGAAGCAGAACATACATACAGTATGTGCGCATCGAAGCACAGAAAATCGCACCCTTTGAACCCAAATAGTGGATTTGCAAGCGCACTCTAAGGAAGCGAACCAATGCCAGAGCTAAATTGATCATACTTTTGACAGAAACCTACGCATGCCAGACATGCTTTATACCGATTACGAATTATTTCCAGGCTTTCGCACGCCTTTGGCTTCATATTTCATCCTGTTTGATTCGTAACCAGTATATTTCTGAGTATGCACCTTTCATTAGACCTCTTTCGAGACTCACAGCAGAGAAAGATGTAGGAAGAAACACAGAGTGTAGAATTGATACGCCGTCACCAGTGAACTCAAGTGCTGTATCGACGAAACAACTCTCCTCTGCAGTAGCGTTTCAAGAGGGGTATCTTGTACAGGAACCATGTGTAACGTCTGTCCACAGAGCTTGGGGTTCGCCTAAAGATCACATCCCTTATCGTTCAACTCCAGGTGCTGTTGACCTATTACCTGCTTGCAGCAAAATACCTGTATTTTCGAGAATTATCGCAATGCATCAGTATGTATGCGACAAAATAAAGAAAATCCAGAGATTGGCAAAGAGAGTAAAAATGGAAACAGACCCTATTGAACCTCTAAGGGTATTATGAGCCTTATAATATCTAGACTTAAATGACGGCGCCCTAAGTATGGGGTACCAGATGGAAAAAATGTTAATTAATGCAATGCAAACTGAAGAATTTCGCGTTGCACTTATTAAAAATAATTATTTATTTGATCTTGATATTGAATGTCCAGGGGAAGTGAAAAAAAAAGGTAATATTTATAAAGCAACCGTCACTCGACGTGAGCCTAGCCTTGATGCAGTGTTTGTTGAATACGGTTCCAAACGCCAGGGCTTCTTACCGCTTAAAGAAATTGCACCTGAATATTTAAGCAAAAATCCAGAGGATTTTGGTGATGAAAAGCCACCAATTACTTCGTTAATTCGCGAAGGCCAGGAATTACTCATCCAGGTAGATAAAGAAGAACGCGGCAGTAAAGGAGCTGCACTCACCACGTTTATTACTTTGGCCGGTTGCTATCTGGTGCTGATGCCAAATAACCCTCGTTCGGGTGGAATTTCAAGACGTATCGAAGGTGATGAGCGTGATGAATTACGGGAAACACTGAATGCATTGACGTTACCTGAAGATATGGGACTGATTATCCGGACGGCAGGCGTTGGCAAAAGCCAGGAAGAGCTGCAAGACGACCTCGATATGCTTTGCAATCAATGGCAATCGATTAAACAAGCTTATAATACTGAACTTGCTCCTTGCCTCATTCATCAAGAGGGCGATGTCATTATCCGTTCTATTCGTGATAATTTACGCAAATCGATTAGCGAAATCATTATCGATGATCAAATTTCGTATATTAAAGCGAAACAGTACATTGAACGTGTAAAACCTGAGTTCTTACCTAATTTGAAGCTCTACAACAGCAGCATTCCTTTATTTAACTTTTATCAAATTGAAAGCCAAATAGAAACTGCTTATCAGCGCCAGGTGATGTTACCATCTGGAGGCGCATTAGTAATTGACCGAACCGAAGCACTTGTTTCAATTGACGTCAACTCGGCTAAAGCAACTGGTGGAACAGATATTGAAGCAACTGCTTTAAATACAAATATCGAAGCAGCAGACGAAATTGCACGTCAATTGCGCCTCCGCGATCTGGGTGGGTTGGTCGTTATCGATTTCATTGATATGAGCTCCAGCAAAAATCAACGTGATGTAGAAAACCGCTTAAAAGAAGCATTGCAAGCCGATAGAGCCCGTATCCAGGTTGGCCGTATTTCTCGTTTTGGTCTATTGGAAATGTCACGGCAACGTCTGCGCTTGTCATTAGGTGAAAGCGCTCAGGAAGTTTGCCCTCGCTGTGAAGGACGCGGTACTGTACGTAATATTCAGTCTCATGGTTTGTCCATTACCCGCCTTATTGAAGAAGAGGCGTTAAAAGAAAAGACCGCTGAAATACAAGTTCAACTTCCTCCTGAAATGGCTACATTCATCATGAATGAGAAACGCAATTTCATTAAAGATATTGAAAAAAGACATAGCGTATCTGTAATGATTATTGCAAATCCTTACATGCACTTACCTGAATATTCAATCACTCGTTTGAAAGAAGATAATGTAGGCAAATCGAAAAAGCCAAGTTACTCTCTCATTCAACAACCTGAATTGCATGCTCCAAGTAACAATCAAGAAGCTGCTTTACACGATGAGCCTGCTGTCAAAGCATTTACAGACCACCAACCTGTAAGAAGCGCACAGCCTAATTTCATCAAGCGCCTGTGGTCAAGTTTATTTGGTGGGCATCATGAAGCGTCTGTTGCGGCTGCACCAAGTCAAACGAAACGAACTCAAGGTCGCCAGCAAACTCAGGCAAAATCAACCAAACCTGGTGGCGAAAGAAGAACGCAAAATCGTCGGCGAAGAACTGGTGGAAACCAACAGCAACGCACGACAACTGGCAATACAACAAATACGAATCAGCAACAACAACATCGTAAAAGAAACAATCCGCAACAGGGTAATGCTAAAAATCCGTCTGCAAGAGCAGAGGGAAATAAAAAAGAGAAGCCCTTGTAAAAGAACAAGTTGAAAAATAGAGCTATAATATAGCCTGGGTGAAGCGTAGCGAAGCCCGGGCTTTCCTCTTCAAGAATATCCCAGATTTCGCTCTCCTACACTCAAGCTACACTCTGCTCATTATGCTTTTTATTACCACAAACAAGGAGAGTTTGAATGATACCTGTAAAAGGCTATGCTGCCCTTAGTTCAAATGCCCAACTTAAACCTTATTCATTCGATCGTCGCGACGTTGGAAAAAACGATATCCTTATTGATATCAAATATTGTGGCATCTGTCACTCAGACATTCACCAGGTAAAAGATGAATGGGGTGGTTCATTGTTCCCCATGGTTCCTGGCCATGAAATTGTTGGAATTGTTAGTAAAGTTGGCCCAGAGGTTACTCGATTTAAAGATGGAGATCGTGTTGGTGTGGGTTGCTTTACAAACTCTTGCCGACGATGCGAATGCTGCCATGAAGGTTTAGAACAATTTTGCAATGAAGGAATGACTTTAACCTATAATTGCCTGGAACGAGATGGCAGCACACTTGCTCAAGGTGGTTATTCGACCCAAATCGTCGTTGACGAAAACTATGTACTAAAAATCCCTGCAAATTTACCAATGGACGCCACATCCCCCTTGCTCTGTGCCGGCATTACATTATATTCCCCCTTAAGGCATTGGCAGGCAGGCCCCGGAAAACGCATCGCAATTATTGGCTTAGGCGGATTAGGGCATATGGGGGTTAAATTGGCTCATGCAATGGGTGCGGAAGTAAGTGTACTTAGCCATTCACTGAATAAAGAAGCCGATGGGAAACGCATGGGAGCTGACCATTTTTATGCGACTTCAGATCCACAAACCTTTCAAAAATTAGATAGGTATTTTGATATCATGATTTGTACGGTCTCTGCCAAAATTGATTGGAATCAATACCTGGAGTTATTAAAGCATGACGGCACAATGATTGTTGTTGGCATACCTGAAGAATCTATCCCTATTCATGCATTTTCAATGATCGCCCAACGTAGAAGTCTTGCGGGCTCCATGATCGGAGGCATTAAAGAAACTCAGAAAATGCTTGATTTTTGTGGTCAACACAACATCGTCTCCGACATTGAATTAATTCCAATACAAAAAGTGAATGAGGCTTATGCACGTGTTGTTAAAAGTGACGTCCGTTATCGTTTTGTGATTGATATTGCATCACTAAACTAACGCTTTAGGCAAAAAATTACAGTCTGGCTGCGGCACAGCAGAACCATTTGACTTCGAATCCCCGGTTCCGCTACGCGGACTTGTTGGACCCAAGGCCCAGCCTACTTTTAATGAGACTACGAACTAAAAAATTTTAAACGGTACGTTGTTGCTTTTTTTTTAATTCAATAAGTTACTTTATTTCACTTCTTAGCCTGATGGCTATGCGCTGCACCCACTCTACAGTACTACATCACTTTTTTCAGTCCAATAATGTTTTTAAGTCAAAAAATGATCAATTAGATAATATTATTTACATATCAATTTGTATTTAGTATTATTATTACAAATCTTTACTTAAATGTTACTTTTATTAAAAGCAGGCTTCCAATGACCAATTATTTGTACGTCCACTTCAAAGAAAAAGCTGTTCCAGCGAATTAAAAAAAGCTCATTGAAGAATGGGTACACTTGGAAGAGGCGCAAAAAAGAAAGGTCGTTGTGTGTTATCATGGTGGAAAAAACCGTGTGAAAAAATATTAACCCAATTACCACCAGATGCAAAAATTTCTGTACTGCTTCCAGGAAAACCATCACCCATGCATGGAATTGAGCACGTTAAAACGGAAACGTTACGCTTTTTTGAAGGTTTATCCCGGCATCTTAGAGTGACTGATGAGAAAAAAATTCCATCTTAATTCCTGAAATTGCCGATAAAATGAAAGAAGATGGGATGCTAGATAACTTTAAAGGAAAGTTAGAGATTAAGATGTTGTTCCTCGATGCGGTCGCTGGAGAAGCACACACAATGACTCATGCATTTTTGAATTCGCTAAAAAATACCCTGAGCAGGAACAAGGGATGATCAGGCTTGAGTATGTAAATAATGCTATAAATTCACATCAAACCTATCGATCAAAAAAACCAAAATAGAGTTATTTAGAGAACAAGCAGAACATCACAAGCACGTGATGTACAATCACAAAGAAGGTTATCCCCATCTTGCTTTTACAGAAATAACTGAGGTTATTAAGGAATACAATAACTATAAATCAGCAAGATGCTGTGGTTTATCAGGCTTATTGGGTTTAAATGGTTTCTTTTCCAGTACTGCAAGTACAGAAGCAATTCAATACCTGGCAGATGAAAAAATCTCTGAAACCACGCGCTACGCTTATGCCTCACGCTATTTAAAATACCATAAAGAAAATCACTTGGCCCAACTCCTCTACCCTGTTCTGGACAAGGCTTTTCAGCACAATGAATTAATATGGAATACACCATCGATAAGTAACAACGAATTACGGATGAATGTTTAACATATGGCTTGGATTTCGCTACGCGACACCCAATCCATTAATTAGGGTAAACCGCTACGGAATAGCGCTAAGCGGAGCGGCTCCAAATAAACTTAAAATTAAAAATGCCAGGAAAATTATAATAAACAAGAAGAAAAGTACCTTGGCGATACTCGTTGCTGTTGATGCAATACCACGAAATCAAAATAAACCGGCTACAATGGCAACAATTAAAAAAATAAGCGCCCACCTTAACATAACGATCTCCTTATCAGGAAAGATGCCTTTTTTAAGTATAGATGAAAAATTGGTTTCGTTCAGATAATGGAGTTATTATTGCAGTGTAGCCTGGGTGCAGCGCAGCTGAACCCTGGTTACGGCTTCGCCTTCACCCAGGCTATACGAACAATTGAAATCCAGAATAGTCACCCAGACGTAAACTACAAAAATTACAATCCTGTAGCAATAGGATTAACTCCTATATTCGGATTAATGCCACAATCATCGAGAATTTTAAGTAAATTATTGCCTTTTTTAGTTAGGCGTTTAATGCAATATTCTTCCAGATAGCTTTTTAAAATATACTCATAATCTGGTAGGGTAAGAACGCGAAGAATTTTCTCCGCCATTTCCAAATGGCGCTGATTTGCATAATCAAATGCTTGGAATAAAACACCGCCAAGCATTGCTGCGATGCTGGCTTTACGTGCAGGATTTGCTAAATAAAACCGTTGGATGCATTCATCAATTGCACGCTCTTTATCCCATTCCACCCATTCATCATAAAAAAACATCGCATGACCAGGATCAAATGAAGTCGATTTTTCCAACTCTTGAATGGCATAAGCAACAGCCACTATTGCCTGGATGTTCGCCCACGAGCAATTGCCGCTGATTTGTGAACTAATAGGCATTTTGGCTACAGGAACAAGTCCTAATTGTTGGTTAATCACTTGATGAAAATAACGTCGGTTTTGTTTCTTATAAAGAAAATTTTGCAAAAATTGTACACCGAATACTTCGGGATTGGTCATTTTATAGATATTAACACTGCCTTCCTGCACACTGTTTTCCCCTCTATCAATTTTAGCCCACCACTGACCAAAACGAATAAACCCCATGGCATGGCCGCGACTGGCCGCGGGAAGAATTAGCATGGGCTCATTTAATAATACCTGCAAACGCAGCTGATGCTGCTCACTTAAAAAAGGAAGGTGTTGATATTGCAGCAACTCTTCGGCAACAGTAAATGCATCAATAATCGTGTGAGCCAATGGAAAATAATCACGTAAATGGCGAGTTGAATAACTGCTGATAAAACGCCTTAGCGCATCTCGTATCACAGCAACAGTAAATTCCAGAATGAATCCTTCATAATCTAATTCAATAAATTCCTCTCTGGAATTCACGATATCCACATCACCTTGCAATTCAAATCGATGCCCAATCAATTTGCCATTAATAAAATCAAGAGCAAAATCAAGTTTTGCGCCATAATGATAAAGCAAATGTTTGAGCGTATCTTGTCCACGCAATACAGGATATACCAGCACGGAAAGCCCATTACGGGTATAAGCATTAGGATCTGCTCCATTATCCAGTAACAAACGCGCTAACGCCACGTCATTATTATCAACAGCCCAATGCAAAGGAGTACGGCCGGTCACATCAGCTTTATTGACATCCACTTTACGCAAAAGAAGTTGTTCAGAGATTTTGACCTGGCGCGTAATAGCACACTCAATTAAGGGTGTAAAACCATATTCATCAATGTCATCTAAAGATTGTCCTGATCGAATATACGCTTCGAATTCAGGCATCTTACGACTAATTATGTCACCAGCTATTGTCATTGAGGACCTCTAGGTTTAGGTGTGAATTTTGGCATATTACCTAAACGCAATTGTTTTTCCTGTTCTTGATTGCGTCGCTCATTATCATACTCTCTGCGCGCATCAGTATTTAAAGCAGGTTCAGGGTTTAAAGGAGAGTCAATGCCATCAAAACGCTGACTGTCTAACTCCGGATGCTGTAAAATGCTGTTTTGCAATTCACCTTCAGGACCAGGAGAAGCCTCTATATCTGAATGCTCTCGTGCTTTCACTTGGGCTATCCGTCGCTCACCTTGCTGCTCGGCAAGCCGTCGTTGTCGCTCCATCGCTTTGGTTTCAGCAACTAAGAAAGACGTCCATTTTTGGATACGTGTTGGTACTGGGAAATCCGGTACTTTTTTCAGTAAAACATAAATTGCATCAACACCACCATCTTTTGGTTTAGCGCTATGAAAAGCAACAACCTCACGAATTTGTGGCAGCCAGTGATTGAGTAAATTCTTTAATAGAGCAGGAATATTTTTAACTTTTTCTGTACCATGGACAATGAGTACGGATTGTTTGTTGTTTTTTACCTGCTTTTGAATAAAATCGAGAAACGCCAGACGTGCATCCTCTGTTGGCAAGGCAGAGAGATCCAATCGCGCTTCCCAAGGAATTTGTCCTGTTTTTAATTCATTAAACAGTTGCCCGGAAATACTGTGAGTCATGTACGATAAAGTACTGCTCGCAAGCACCGGTTCATCAATATCATCGGTTAAATAATATTCATTAAGCATAGTTCAAAAATCCAATCGTGTTAATCAAAGTATAACTTAGGTTGTAAAAAGTAGGAGGATTTTTTTAAGAGATTAGCTCATGTAGCCTGGGTACAACACAGCAGAGCCCGGATTTATTGCACATCAAAAACCCGGGCTCTGCTGAACCCAGGCCACACTCATACTAAGTGTATATTATAAATACTCTTTTTGCAAAATTTCAGCTATATGCACTGAGTTAGACGCGGCACCTTTGCGAATATTATCCGCAACAACCCACAAATTTAATCCATTAGGATGCGAAATATCTTGCCGAATTCGTCCAACAAACACATCATCACGTCCTATCGCATTTTTTAGAACCGTTGGATAACTTGCTTTACTGGTGTTATCAACGACCTTGATGCCTGGCGCTTTGGAAAGAATCGTACGTGCTTCTTCGGCAGTCATGGCTTTTTTCAACTCCACATGAATGGCTTCAGAATGTCCGTAAATCACAGGTACTCGAACTGCTGTCGGATTCACCATAATGTGGTCATCTTCCATTATCTTACGGGTTTCCCATACCATTTTCATTTCTTCACTGGTGTACCCATTGTCTTCAAACTGGTCAATATGAGGAATCGCGTTAAACGCAATTTGTTGCGGATAAACAGAAACATTGGCTGGACGACCATTCAACAGATCGCCTACTTGGGCAACCAGCTCACTAATGGCTTTCTTTCCAGTACCGGATACCGATTGGTAAGTCGCTACATTAATGCGAGTAATTCCTGCAGCATCATATAAAGGCTTTAAAGCCACAACCATCTGAATGGTGGAACAATTCGGATTTGCAATAATGCCTCTATTTTTATATTCAGCAATCCGATGCGCATTGACCTCAGGAACGACCAATGGGATATCCTGTTCATAGCGAAAACACGAGCTGTTATCCACAACAACACAACCACTGGCCGCTGCCTTTGGCGCGTATTCTTTAGATACTGCTACGCCTGCTGAAAATAAAGCTATATCCGCTTTACTGAAGTCAAATTCAGCCAAATCCAAAACATCCAATTGCTCATTTTTAAATGCGACTGTTTTACCTACAGAACGAGAACTGGCCAGAGGATAAAGGTTTTTTATCGGGAATTTTCGTTCTTCCAAAACGGTTAAAAAAGTTTCTCCAACAGCACCAGTGGCGCCTACTATGGCTACATTCAATTTTCTGCTCATTCTGACCTCATCTTCTCTAAATTATTCCTGGCGCAAATCACGTAGCCTGGGTGCAGTGAAGCGGAACCCGGGTTTATTGATGTGACTCAGTCCAACGGGTTCCGCTTCACTGCACCCAGGCTACAAATGCTCGCTTAAATTGACACCACCAGGTGAACCGTTACGATCTATCCCCTTAACGCTTTATGCCTTAAATAATGATCCATCAACACCAAAGCCATCATTGCCTCAGCGATTGGCACCCCTCTGATTCCAACACAAGGATCATGGCGGCCTTTAGTCACCACCGTCACTTCATTACCGAGAACATCCAGTGTTTTTCCTGGGGTTGTAATACTGGACGTAGGTTTAAATGCAATACTTACTTCGATTGTTTGTCCTGTAGAAATACCACCTAAAACTCCACCCGCATGATTACTCAGAAAACCTTGGGCGGATATTTGATCTCGATGCACCGAGCCTAATTGGCTTACCGCCGAAAATCCTGCACCAATTTCCACTCCTTTTACCGCATTAATTGACATCATCGCATAGGCTAAAGTCGCATCCAGTTTATCAAACACCGGATCACCTAATCCAACAGGCACATTGCGCGCGATCACGTTAACCAGAGCGCCAACTGAGTCACCATGTCGTCTTAGCCGATCAATGGAGTCAGCCAAATCCTGAATCTGGGTTTTGTTAGGGCAAAAAAAGGGATTATTATTAATTTCAGCTTCATCCTCAACACGAACAACCAAATCACCCATTTGTTGCAAATAGCCAACGATTTCCACATTTAAATGCCTTTGTAAATACAACCTGGCAATTGCACCTGCGGCAACCCGTGCTGCCGTCTCACGCGCAGAGGAACGTCCGCCACCACGATAATCACGATGACCGTATTTATGATGATAAGTAAAATCAGCATGGCCTGGACGAAATAAGTTTTTTATTTCCTCGTAATCTCGAGAACGTTGATCTGTATTCTGAATTAATAAGGCGATGGGGGCACCCGTTGTTTTTCCTGCAAAAACCCCAGAAAGAATTTGTACCTTATCTTCTTCTCTTCTTTGCGTCGTATATTTCGATTGTCCGGGTTTACGTTTATCCAAAAACGGCTGAATATCCTCTTCCTGGAGCATAACCCCCGGAGGACATCCATCGACGATACATCCAATGGCTGGACCATGGCTTTCACCAAACGTAGTTACCGTAAATAAGGTTCCAAAAGTATTACCGGACATTAAAATACTCGTCTAGCTGTTGTTTGGTTAATAAAAAGATACCTTGCCCGCCATGGCTCATTTCAAGCCAGGTAAATGGAACGTGTGGATACGCTTCACACAAAGCGTCTTCGCTATTCCCTACTTCAACAACCAAAATACCGTGATCACTTAAATAAGCATGCGCCTGCTGCAAGATGGTATCAACAATGGCCAGACCATTATTCAAGGTTTCTAATGCTAAAACAGGTTCATGACGAAATTCATCAGGAAGTGTTTGCATCTCTTCCTTGCCAACATAAGGAGGATTGCTGACAATTAAATCATAATGTACTTGCGGCACTTTGGTAAAGCAATCTGACTCGATTAAGGTCAATTGCTCTTCAACGCCCAGCTGTTCCCGGTTCATTTCAGCAACTGCCAATGCACCCGTCGAAATATCAACCGCATCAACCATGGCATAAGGAAAAGCATAACAACAGGCAATCGCGATGCAGCCACTACCCGTGCATAAATCCAGGATGCGATGCACATTGTCTGCTTCTATCCATGGAGAAAATTCATTTTTAATCAGTTCTGCAATGGGTGACCGAGGAATCAAAACCCGTTCGTCTACATAGAAAGGCAAGTCACAAAAATAGGCTTCCTGAATTAAATAAGGAACTGGTACTCGCTGATTAATTCGCTTTTCCAGTTGTTGGCATAAATGTTTTTTCTCACTGGTCGTTAGACGCGCGCCAAGCCAATCGTGGTCAAGCTCATAAGGCAATGAAAGACTTCTTAGAATCAAAGAATGCATGTCATCCCAAGCATTGTCGGTCCCATGTCCATAATACAAATGTGCATGACTCGCACATGAAACGCTAAAACGTAAAAAATCCAAAATAGTGACCAGTTCTTCCGTTTCTTTAAGTATGTAGCTACTCATTGGGTATTATTCTCATCCAGAAAAAGTACAAATTGTACCCTATGTTAAAAGCAAATCAAAGTGCGCCACGAAAGTGCACGACCGCTAGTAGCTGAAAGTTCTACCGGGAAAGCGCTACCGAGCGCATTTCGTACTTAGCCTTGGGCTGTATGTGGTAACGCGTATGGTTAAGCGTAGGCAAAGGAAGTTGTAAG
>JBOFJV010000328.1:0-4886 GCA_051657005.1 Legionella sp.
TTATTTACAAACTATGCAAAATAAGGGAATAAATCCTTTGGTTGCTGTAGCTATGGCATTGAACAATCAACGTTAGAGTACAGTTTCTTTCACCCCTGTACGTCACGCAGTGGCGTATAGGGGTGAGTAGTTACAATAAATGTTCAAATTTCAACAAATTTTCTTAAAAAATAAATAAGATAGCCCATCTAAAAAAGACTTGTTCATAATTTTAATCATTCCTAGATCATTTGTTGGATTAAAAGCTATTGCAAGTTAATAATTTTGGTTATTATGTTACTTACTTAAGATTTTACGATTTTTCAATGCGCTCAATAGTCATTACAATTTTAGTATTTATTTGTTCTGCATTAACTCATGCAAACGAAATTAATATCTCAACTACCACACAGAATGGAAGCACGACTTTTTTTCTACAAGCAGGCGCATTTAACTTAGAAAAAGCAGCACAACAACGTCAAAAAGAATTAGCAGCGCTGGTCAGCGAACCCGTAGAAATTAAAAATTTATCCGATAAACGACTTTATCTGGTGCAAATTGGCCCCATTAGCGATTACCCTACAGCGCGTTCGTTGCAAAGCCAACTCACTCAAAAAATTAATGCTAAAATAAATCAACCAAAGGAAAATCTCCCTACTCCTACACTCACGGCAAATCAAGCAGAAAATAACGATGAGCCAGAACAAAGCGCTTCTGCAAATGGTAACCTATGGAATTTAAGGAATGCAGATATTCGGGCTGTTATTGCTGAAGTTTCGCGAGTAACAGGCAAAAATTTTGTTATTGATCCTCGGGTTCAAGGAAAAATCTCCATTGTATCTTCTACACCAATGAACAATGAAGAGCTCTACCAGGTTTTTCTTTCAGTACTGCAAGTATCTGGTTTTGCTGCGATACCCAGTGGCGCAATTATTAAAATCATCCCTAATATAGACGCTAAAACACAATCACCTGATCTGCTTGGTGAAATAAGAAAGCCACCCAGGGGTGATGACATGATGGTAGCGGTTGTACCCGTACATTATGTTCCCGCAGAACAATTAGTTCCGGTGTTACGCCCATTGATGCCTCAGTGGAGTAGCATCTCCGCCTATGCACCATCAAATATGCTTATTTTATCAGGACGTGCCAATAATATTCGTAGTCTTGCAGACATCATCAAGCAAGTTGATAGCTCATCTGCTAACGGCATTGATATGGTTCATTTAAGGCATTCTTTAGCGATGGACATCGCGGCAACCTTAAAAGATCTTGTAAAAACACAACCTGGTATGGGTGGAGCGCGCTCCCAACTCACTGTAGCTGCTGATGATCGCTCAAACTCAATTTTAATTAGTGGATCGAAAACAGACAGAATACGTCTTAGGATGTTGATATTAAAACTGGATAGAGAGAGTTCTGAGAGACTCAACAGCAACACACAAGTTGTTTATTTAAACTACCTTAGAGCAGAAGACTTGGTTCCTATTCTCGCAGGCATTGCTCAAGCCAATTTCAGTGGCAATGTTGGAACAACGATTGGTACCATTACTCGCCCTGCCTTAGACAGTACACATCCTGCAGCGAGTGTTGCAAGTAACGGTTACAATTCACAAAACTCTTCTTCCTCATCACAGTCCTCCTCATCACCAAGTTCCTCCCCATTAACTGCATCTGTGGCTACTGCAAATACTACATCGGCAACAACACAAAATGAGGGGACAACAAAACCCACGGTACAAATTATTGCAGAACCGAATACCAACTCCATTATTTTGAATGCCCCCGCATCAGTCATACGTATTTTAAAAAGAGTGATTAGTCAGGTAGATATTCGGCCGGCACAAATACTGATTGAAGCAATTGTTGCAGAAATCAATCAAGATGATGTTAACGCTCTGGGTATTGAATGGGGTACCAATCAGCAAACTGGAAAGCCCAGCAGTTTTAGACCAGGTTTTGCAATCATCAACAGCAAAACCAATGTCAATGATTTCCAGGCTCAAATATACGCTTTAGCAAGAGCACATAAAGCTAATATTTTATCCACCCCATCTGTGGTAGTACTTGATAATCGTCAAGCTAAAATATTAGTTGGTAAACAAGTTTCAGTTGCTTCAACCAATTATCCAAACAATGCAGGTGGTACTACAGTCGCAAGTCCATTTACAACATTTGATCGGGTAAACGTTGCCTTACACCTTTACGTCAGACCACAAATTACACGTGGAAATGGCATCCAAATGCAAATCGATCAAGGCAATGACACACTCGATCCTCCTGTTGTTGCGGAAACGTCAACTACTCCAACCTTTAGAATCAGCAGTATTGTAACCTCTGTGCATGTTGAAAGTAATGATGTTGTTGTTTTAGGTGGTTTAACCCAAGACAGTTTAGGTAATGATAATAACCGCTTACCTATATTGGGTGATTTACCTGGTCTAGGCAGCTTATTTAAACGCAATATCAATACTCGTGAAAAACGCGTTTTAATGGTCTTTATTAAACCCATTATTTTACGAAACGAGCGCGACACGATACATTTGACCGGTGAAAAATATAATAATATCCGTCAGCACGAACTAGACTGGCTCAGATCTCAAGATGCATTTGTCCAGAGTAATAATGCAACTGTCATGCCTGCTCTAAAACGATCAGACTTACCCAAACCTTTTAGCAGGCCACCTCTTTTAGTGACTAAATAAAATGGAAAATGAAGAAAGAACACTAAAAATTCCTTACAGTTTTGCTAAGAACAATGGTGTTGTAGTTGCCAGTGAAACAACTAATAATCAGGTTGTTGTTTATTATTTACCGAACACTTCATTACAAGCACTTGCCGAAGTGAAACGTTTATTGCAGTGTGATTTTTCTTTAAAACAAGTTGACGAAGCAGCTTTCCAGCAACAGCTCGCACATGTCTATCAATCCAAATCCTCTATATTAGATGCGGCAGGAGGAATGGAAGAAGATATGGATATTTCACTGTTGGCAAGCCAGCTTCCAGTAAGTGAGGATTTATTAGAAAACCAGGATGATGCCCCAATAATACGTTTGCTCAATGCATTATTTACGCAAGCAATAAAACAAAAAGCATCTGATATTCACATTGAAACCTATGAAGATCGCGTGTTAGTTCGCAACCGAATTGATGGTGTACTTCATGAAGTTTTAGAAATTCAACGTGCAATCGCACCGCTTGTTATTTCCAGGGTTAAAGTCATGGCCAAGTTGGACATTGCTGAAAAGCGCATCCCGCAAGATGGGCGGATCTCATTACGAATTGGCGGACATAATATCGATGTTCGGGTGTCTACTCTCCCCTCTAATCATGGTGAGCGTGTCGTTTTGAGAATATTGGATAAACAAGCAGCTCAGTTGGATTTAAATTTATTAGGTATGCCGCAATCAACAATGCTCGCAATGCGGCAAATGATTGCCGAACCTCATGGTATTATTTTGGTTACGGGACCAACCGGCTCTGGAAAAACGACATCTTTATATGCCATGTTAACTGAGTTAAATCAAGTCACACGCAATATTCTAACCATTGAAGATCCTATTGAATACGACCTCGAAGGCATAGGACAAACTCAAGTCAACACGAAAGTACAAATGACTTTTGCTAAAGGATTAAGAGCTATTCTTAGACAAGATCCAGATGTGGTCATGATAGGAGAAATTCGTGATCTCGAAACGGCAGAAATTGCAGTACAAGCAAGTCTAACGGGACATTTGGTACTTTCGACGTTGCACACCAACAGTGCTCTGGGCTCATTGACTCGCTTACGTGATATGGGTGTTGAGTCTTTTCTTTTATCATCCAGTATTGTAGGTCTTATCGCGCAAAGGCTGGTTAGAAGACTCTGCCCCCATTGCAAAACGCCACATCAACTCAGAGATGATGAAAAGGAGCTCATGGGACTCACTCCTGATGCAGATATCTCCAATGTTTTTGAGCCTAAAGAATGTGATTTATGCAATCACTTGGGTTACAAAGGTCGAACAGGGATTTACGAGCTTATCACTGTAGATGAAACGCTAAGAGGAATGATCCATCGCCATGAAAATCTACAGGTTATGGAAAACTATTTACGCCCAACCAGCCCCAGCATTCGCGACGATGGATTTAAGCGGGTACTCGCAGGAGATACCTCATTGGCTGAAATTTTGCGCGTCACCACGCAAGGTTAATGAATCGTTACTCACTTATGTTTCTCTAAAAAATGACGCAGAAGGCTATTAAACTCTTCAGGTTGCTCCATCATTGGTGCATGCCCACAATACTCTATCCAGTGAAGTTCTGAATTGGGAAGTAACTTTCTGAACTCAATAGCCACTTTGGGAGGAGTAACCGCATCATTTCTTCCCCAAATTAAGGCTACTGGAATATGAATAACAGACAATTCATTATCCATATTATGTTTTAAAGCGGATTTAGCCATTGCCAATATTTTAATTGAGCGTTTTCGATCATTCACCGTTTCAAATATATCATCTACCAATTCTTTCGTTGCTATTTTGCGCTCATAAAATACTTGTTCTACTTTTGCTTTTACAAAATGATAGTTTTTCCGATGTAAAAATGCAGTAGTTACTGCATTCTCATATAGACCTGAACTGCCAGTTAATATTAATGTTTTGACTCGCTCTGGATGATTAATGCAATAGAGCAAACCAACATGACCTCCCAAAGAGTTGCCCAGTATTGAAAAATGATTAAGCTCTAAAGGTAATCCCACCGCAAAATAACTGATGTCAAAAGTATAATTTTCTCGTAACCTATAACGAAGGAGATTCTTCATGAAAAGATCAAAATTTACAGACAGCCAAATCCTATCGATTTTAAAACAGGCCGAAGGAGGTCCCCCTGTTTCAGAACTTTGCCGCGAACATGTCATTAGTGC
>JBOFJV010000329.1:0-19526 GCA_051657005.1 Legionella sp.
AATTCGACCTATTCGTAAAGAAGCATCCACTACCAGATGCAAAAATAATACACCGATTGTTCTGATTGATAAGGTATGAGTATGTAATGAAATTGTCTTGAGCCCATTGCCTTAGTAGGGCACGATGGGTTCTAAATGGGAGGTTGTCCAGGTTACTGGTTAACTCTACCAGCTAATATTTCTTCGGTCACGATATCTAAAGTAATGGCTCGCAGTACGAATAGTTTTTTTAATACTTATGTGACACAAACACAAAGTGCTAATTGTGCGAGTTTACAACCGACCCAACAGTGTATTTTAACGTTTTCTGCAGGTCTGTATGCACCACAGACTTCTACCATAACTGATATACCCATAAATGGTGTATTTAGTGATGGTACCCCCAGTTCAAATATTCTCACTTGCGATCTCAGCTTCTTTCAATGTGGCTAGGTTATTTTAGGGTATAAGATAAATTTTTCATGAATCAAAATGAATAAGTTAATAACAATAGGATTATTTTTGTTTGTAAGCAATGCAGTGGAGCAATCTGCAGCTACTGTATTATTTACTGAAAAAAGTCGTAGCAAAGCCTAATGGAGTAGAGCTGGCTTTAACGCGATGTGCTGCGTTGGAGGCTGGGGATGAAATTGTTACGGCTGCCTATGCTTTAGCGAACATTCAATATACTAATGGAGCTTTGGTAAATATAGGATCAGATACAAATTATAAAATTCTGGCTTATGCGCCTAAAGGATCAGTGCAAATTAAAGCTGAGTTAAATCATGGCAATATTGAAGTGAAGACTGCGGAAAAAATAAAAGAATCACTAAAAACGCCAATTTTATCGCTAGCAATACTCGGGACTGACGTTAAAGTCTTTGTTCCATCTGCCAAAATGACGTATGTTGATGTGATTGAGGGGCTTGTTTCGGCAAGAAATGAATATCTTCGCCCAGGAAAGAGTATTCTTGCTACATCTCATCGCATGATTCATGCGCCTTTCCCTCCTGAAGGAAAGGTAGAACAGCCCAAGAGTACTATCTATTCTACGTCTACTACAACAACGAGAACAGGCGCGTCTGTTAGCGGAGGAGGCGCATATGCAGTTTCTTATACTTCGGTTGCCCAGCTTCCGGGTACGACTACGGTTAGCGCAGCAGCAGGCGCCCAGACTGCGGTTATAGGCACTCTGGAAATACTCTCTTGCGTTAGCGTTGGTCATTCGAGTTGAGGTAAAAATTGCAACGAAGGTGACACAAAACTAAATATGGTATGCATGTAGATGGAGTATGCTGTTATATATCATGTGAAGTGAATGGCGTAAACTTAAGCGAAAAATGGGTAACCGTTAGGGGTATGTCCATTTCGTCTTTTCGAGCCTTGGCGAAGCAATCCAGAGCACTACATCGTTAGAACTCTGTTCTGGATTGCTTCACTTCGTTCGCAAAGACGGCAGTTTTCATTTGATTTTAATCAAATGGACATATCCATTGAACGGTTACAAAAATGGTACGCTCTCGTAGCCTGGGTGCAACGAAGTTGAACCCGGGTTTATTGATTTTGCTCAGCCCTCCGGGTTCCACTTCGCTGCACCAAGGCTACAATTACTTCTCCCAAAGACGCATTTTGTAACCTCACCATTACGTGAATGTCGTTATTCTCGTAAACCAACACCTTTTCTGAGTAAAAACAGATTGACCAAGGTAAGCACCAGCAACATAAGACAAATAATGCTCATCGCTAAAGTGATATTGACTTCGCTTTTACCGATCATCGCATGTCTTAATGCATTAACCATATAAAGGATGGGATTTAACCAAGATATTTTTTGCCAGGTTTCAGGCAACATGGTGATGCTATAAAATACACCACCTAAATAGGTCAGTGGGGTGAGCACGAAGGTTGGAATAATCATGATGTCATCGAAATTCCGGGCAATCATTGCATTAGTAAAGCCTGCGAGTGAGAATACGGATGATACCAGTAATACCACTAATAAAGTCATGGGTAAATGATCGAACTCAATCGTTAAAAAGAAACTCGAAATGACAAAGACCAGGAAGGCAACGATAAGTCCTCGGCATACACCACCCAAAACATAACCTAAAAGTAAAAGCCCGTTATGCATTGGACTAATCAACATTTCATCAATACTTTTTTGGAAACGTACACTGTACAATGAAGACGAAACGTTACCATAAGAGTTCACAATCACTGACATCATGATTAAACCAGGGGCAATGAACATAGGGTAACTAACCCCCTCAATAGTGCCAATCAGAGGTCCGATTAAGCTACCAAAAATAAGAAAATAAAGTGTGGTTGTGATTACTGGAGGTAAAAAAACCTGTGAGGCAATCCGAAACATACGAACAAGTTCGCGTCTTACCAAAGTATATAAGGCAATGAGTTGTTTTTTAATGGCCATTTTTAATGAGATCCAAAAAGAGTTCTTCCAGGCGATTAGTTTTATTACGCATACTGTGAATTTTTATTCCGTTTTGCGTAAACACAGTAAATGCATCGTTTAAGCTCAGGGTATTATCTACACGCAGCTCAATCGTCGTGCTGTCAATCAGTGTGGGCTTAAAAGGATGTAAATCGGGTAATATATCGATACGGTTTTCTGTATTGAAGATAAATATTTGATGACGTAATGTGTGCAACAAAGCCTTCATGGAAGTATTCTTTATAATTTCTCCTTTATCAATGATGGCGATGTTTTTACATAATTGCTCTGCTTCTTCCAGATAATGGGTCGTAAGAATAATGGTCGTTCCTTCTGCATTCGTACGAGCCAAAAATTCCCACATGCTGCGCCTTATTTCAATGTCTACGCCGGCAGTTGGTTCGTCTAAAATCAGTACCTTAGGTTGATGAATCAACGCTCTGGCAATCATAAGCCTGCGTTTCATTCCTCCCGAAAGGTGTCTGGCAATCGAATGTCTTTTCTCCCAAAGACCTAATTGTGTGAGAAGCGACTCAACCTGTTGTTTTGCTGCGCGTCGTGAAATTCCGTAATAGCCTGCCTGGTTTAACAAAATTTGTTCGCAATTTTCAAAAATATTCAGGTTGATTTCTTGAGGGACTAGACCCAAACACGATTTAGCTTTTTCCGGCTGTTTTTCCAAATCATAGCCACAAAGGCTGATGTTGCCTGAAGTTTTATTCAATAACGTAGTGATTAAACCGATTGTTGTTGATTTTCCTGCACCATTAGCACCTAACAAAGCAAAAAAATCGCCGGTATCTATGGTTAAATCAATGCCTTTCAATGCGTGAACACCATTAGCGTATGTTTTTGATAATTGTTTAATGTCTAAGGCATACATAGATGATTAAGTGAAAATAAAAAGATTATTATACACCATTGTTTCTAAATCAAAACACTACCGATAGAGCACGAGTCTTAAGCCAGCCCGTGATGCTGTACCGTGGTTGGTGGGTAAGACATACTTCATGAGGTAAATCGCTATTAAAACAAATAAAGCGATTTTCTTGAGGTAAAACGGATCGGATGAGCTGATCTTCTGGCGTATAAAGTGCTAACTCGCCACCAAATTCCGCCCGCCAATCGTGATTCAAATAATAGACGCATGAAATTTTTCGCGTTTTTTGGGTAGCAAATTGATCACTATGTTTTTTATAGTAGGATCCTGGCTGATAGGCGGCGAAATGAAGCTCAAATTCATGTAATCCCAAAAAAAGGGATTGATTGATGATTTTCATTATCTGGTGAATCCGCTCTAAGAATGCGTGTGTTGCAGGAAGAGTCTTATGCTCATCAAGCCAGAAAATCTCATCAGTTCGAATTGTATCATTATGATGAGAGTCAAGGTTACGTCCTATTTTTGCACTGCGAAACAATCCTTGGTTGTACATCTCATGTGCTACTTTTTGTAATGCCTGACATTGATCCTGTGGCATAAAACCATCAATGACATGGAATCCTTGAATACATAAATTATGAATGAGTTGTTCTGCATCCATCAAAGTACGCGTCCTTCCAGCAAAGAGTCATAGTCGCGCCATTGTGGCATAAATTGGCTCATTAACGCATAAAAACGTTTGTTATGACTTGGTTCCAGTAAATGAACTAATTCATGAACAAGGACATACTCCAGGCAAATGGGTTGTTTTTTCATCAGATTGAGATTGAGCCATATACGTGCCGCTTTCGTATTGCACGAACCCCAACGTGTTTTCATTTTTCTTATTCCCCATTGTGCTACTTTGACGCCGACAATTTTTTCCCAGTATTGAATTAAATAAGGTAATACTCTATGCATTTGGAGTTTATACCAATTCTCGAGAAGCGTTTGCTTTTGCTCGTATGTACGGTTGGGTTGAGTATAACAATACATTAACTCATCTTTTATTTGAATGTGTTCATGGCCATGATGTTCTTCGATGATGAGTAGATAGTGTTTTCCTTGAAATACAACTCTTGTTCCAGTTTCGAGCGTGGTATTTTCAATTGGCGTCATACTGAGAATTCGGTCGCGTTGTTTACGAATCCAGGTACTTTTTGTTTCAAGATTCTGACGAATTAATTGCTCACTAAATTTGAGTGGCACACTGACTTTAACCAAACCATCAGGAGGATAAATTCGTAAGTGCATGTTTTTAATTTTTTTTCTTAAAATTTCTATAGGAATGCCATCAAGCTCAATAATCATAGGAACACGTGTATTTATGTCTTAGGCGCAGCGAAGAGAGCCAGAAACGCTTCAAACTCGAGAAAAAACCTGAGTTAACCTTCGCTGCCACAGGTCATAAAATATTCTCTTACGATCGCAATAAATCGGATTTGCAGCTATTGTACTATCTTTGGGCTCCGACACAAGGACTGTCTATATACTCACCATTAATATTTAAAACCATATTAACATTTGCGCGTTGATAGCGTGAAAGTACGTCATATTCTACCTTTGTGATGTAGCCATATGAATGACCGCAATAGACAAGTGAAGAAGCACCTGGTTTAGGTTTTGCTTGCATGGGTAGGTCGCATTCCCAGCGAAATTGAGTTAAATCACAACTTGCAAGCGCTATTTTAAGTGGTAAAAAAGATAAAGCAATAGTCACATACCATTTCCTTTTCATAATGTGCACCATTTGCATGTTTATGTTTTTTAAGTATAGGATAAGTTTAAAAAAAAGCGGTCAAGGATTGTTATGCTTAACATCGAGTTCTGAATACCTTCAAGCACTGCGTGAAGGAAAGTATCTTCTCTTTTTAGAATGGATTGATTTCATCGCACAAAAATACAATTGTACCAATTACCTAATCGCCGATGATGCAGAAAATTTTTTGATTTATGAGTGGCTAAGTAGTGGTTATAAAGAGGTGGATGCTCAAAATATAGTCACTCTGTATGCTGTCTATGATTTGGAGTCTAAACCGTTACGAGGAAAATTGGATTATGCATTAAAATCAATTGTCATCGCATTATTTATTTGTATGGTTTTTCAAAAGCATCACTTAAGTTCACAGGTGCAATAGCACCTTTCAACATCACAAACGGTTGATCAATTAGTACGCCATCACATTGATAAGTTGGATACAGCTGTTTATGAAGCGGACGTGGCTGAGATGCAAACACAATTCTTCTTATTGGTAGATAGTATAGCGCAAAAAGAACGAGAGAGTGCGTTGCAGAAAATGAATGCAATCCTTAGACCGCGCTTGTTGCTTGAAGATTATATTGATCACCTGGAGCGTATAAAAACAAATCATGATGATTTATATGTTTCTCGCCTAATTATGGCAAGAAGCTTCTTAGGTTATTTGCACACGCAAACCGAATTTACGACTGAAGTGAGCGAGGCAATGCTCAGTTACAGTACATACATTCGTGAACTGCATCCGAGTAAAGGGGAAGAGGTTCTTTTGAACAGAATTTTTCCTCGCTCAGCCATAGAAAATACGTGGCGGTGGGTAACTGGAATAGGTATAGGTTTTTTTGTATGGTGCTCAAAGAGAAATCTATTGGTGAAATAATTTCAGGGCCATCAGAAAGTCAGAAGCCATAAGCGAGCATCCCGTAGTGTACTTAAGAGATCATTGTAGTCGGGTGCAGCCCAGTGAAAACCATTGGTTCTGAGTCGCATCAATAAAACCGGGTTTCGCTGCGCTACACCCAGGCTACGATTCACTACATAGCAAAAAAGAAGAGCTTTCGGATGAAAGCTCTGGCATTAATCTGCTTTTTTGGTAACTAATTTTTCTTTAATCCTTGCCGCACGACCTGCTAAGTTGCGTAAGTAATAAAGCTTGGCACGACGTACATCACCACGTCTTTTTACAGTAATGCTATCAACAATTGGACTGTAGGTTTGGAATACGCGCTCAACTCCAACACCATGAGATATTTTACGCACAGTGAATGCAGAGTTCAAACCACGATTACGCTTAGCGATGACAATACCTTCAAAAGCCTGTAAACGCTCACGTGTACCTTCGATTACTTTCACTTGAACCAAAACAGTATCGCCTGGGTTGAAATCAGGGATTTCTTTGCCTTGCATTTGCTCAGCATTCAGTTGGTCAATAATATTAGTCATGGACTACTCCTCAAATTGGTTCATCCTCTAGGACTCACCGTGTTCATACCTAAACTCATCAAGCAATTGCTTGTCTTTTTCACTTAACTGTATTTTTTCAAGTAAATCTGGCCGTTTAAGCCAGGTTTTACCTAAAGATTGCTTTCTTCGCCACAGATCAATATCTCTATGGTTACCACCTAACAACACCGGCGGTACCGCTAATCCATCAATGGTTGCTGGCCGAGTGTAATGGGGACAATCCAATAACCCATTCATAAATGAGTCTTGTTCTGCTGAACCCAGATGTCCAAGGCTACCGGGTATTAAACGAATAATTGCATCGATAAATACCGTAGCTGCCAGTTCACCACCACTTAATACAAAATCACCTAGAGACCATTCTTCATCTACGTAGTGTTGAAGAATACGCTCATCAATTCCTTCATACCTCCCTGCAATAAACAGCAGTGGTTGTTTGTCATTTGCCACTTGATTTAAATCACTGTGGAGAATTACCTTGCCCTGCGGGCTTAGATAAATCGTTTTACAGTGGCTTGGCATTTGACTGCGCGCGTGTACAATTGCCCCTTGTAAAGGCTCGTACATCATGACCATTCCAGGGCCACCGCCATAAGGTTTATCATCCACTTGCCGATAAGGTCTAGACGACCAGTCACGTGGATTCCAAAAGTCAATTTTGGCCAAACCTTGATCAATTGCCCTGCCCACAATGCCATAATTTAAAGCATTGAGTATCTCTGGTATTAAGCTGATGACTCCAAAGTGAAGCATTACTTAAAAATCCAGATCCCAGTCAACAGTAATAGTCTGTTGATTGGTGTCGATGTCTAATATAAATTGACCTGGTAAATAAGGGATTAAGTGTTTTTTATCACCTTCCACAACAAGAACATCATTTGCACCAGTAGGGATTATTTCAGTAATTTTTCCAAAAGGCTGACCTTGTTGGTTGATCACGTTCATCCCTATCAGTTGGTGCCAATAGTATTCGCCAGGCTTTAGCTCTTCCAGCTGTTCTTTTGAAATAGCTATTTCTATATTAGTCAGTCGACCTGCCATTTCACGTTCAGGATAACCTTCAATTTGGACTATGATGGATTTGTTTTGTACTTCAGCACGTACTAATTTAATTGGCTCCCATTTATTATTTATAAAGGCATGCCAAACTGCGTACTTTAGGACATTATCACGAGGTTCTGTAAAAGAATGAACCGTAACAAAACCTTTAACACCATGAGGTCGCCCAAAACGAGCGATTACTATCCAGTTTTCTTGATTATTCACGTTATTAAGCAGCTTCGCCTTTCTTATTATGTTCTTTTATCAACGCACTTACGCGATCAGATAATTGTGCGCCTACTTTTTGCCAGTAGCTTAATTTTTCTTCATCAATGTGCAAACGTACTTCTTGCCCACGAGCCACAGGGTTAAAATAACCGATACGCTCAATGTAGCTGCCATCGCGGCGCTTACGGCTGTCAGTAACGACCATGTGATAAAAAGGACGCTTTTTAGCGCCACCTCTAGATAAACGTATAACGACCATTGCTTTCCTCTACTTAGAGTGGTTACGTAAAAATGCCGTGTATTATACGAAAATTAATTCGGCATGTGAAGTAATTCTTGCGAATTATTTAAAATAATCGGGTAATATGCCTTTTAAACCAGCCATACCACCAATTCCACGCATGATTTTTTGCATTCCACCGGGTTTTGTAAATTTTTTCATCATTTTTTGCATTTGTTCGAACTGTTTTAATAACTTATTTACATCTTGTATTTGCGTTCCAGAACCTAGAGCAATACGTTTTTTGCGTGATCCTACAATAAGTTTAGGTATTCGGCGCTCTTTAGGTGTCATGGAATTAATAATAGCAATGGTTTGTGCCATTGCTTTATCACTGACTTGTTTCATTGCTTGTTGTGGCATAATTTGACTCACACCTGGCAATTTACTCATCATACCAGCAATACCACCCATATTATTCATTTGCAGTAATTGTTGTTTAAAATCTTCTAAATCAAAACCTTTACCTTTTTTCAGCTTTTTAGCAAGTTTTTCACTGGCTTGTTTGTCTGCCTTATGCTCGACTTCTTCAATCAAGGTAAGAATATCACCCATACCGAGAATTCTTGACGCAATACGTTCAGGATGAAATGGTTCTAATGCTTCAACTTTTTCGCCACTACCAATGAATTTAATGGGTTGTCCGGTAATCTGCCTTACAGATAAAGCAGCACCACCACGAGCATCACCATCAGTTTTGGTTAGAATAACACCCGTTAACGGAATGGCTTCATGGAACGCTTTTGCTGTATTCGCAGCATCTTGGCCGGTCATGCTGTCGACGACAAATAGTGTTTCAATTGGATTAATTGCTTGATGGAGTCCTTTGAGTTCAGCCATCATATCTGCATCAATATGCAAACGACCTGCAGTATCGATCAGTACGACATCCATGTATTGCTTTTTTGCACTATCCAAAGCGTTTCGTGCAATAGTTAAGGGTTGTTCATTCGCTTCAGAGGGAAAGAAGTTAACTCCTATTTGTTCCGCGAGTACTTGAAGTTGCTGAATCGCTGCGGGTCGATAAACGTCGACACTGACTACCATTACTTTTTTATTTTCAGATTCTTTTAAAGAGCGCGCTAATTTTGCAGTACTGGTCGTTTTTCCTGAACCTTGCAATCCTGCCATTAAAAACACAGCAGGGGGTTGGGTTTTGAAATTAAGTTCGGCACGCTCATCACCCATGATATGAATTAATTCATCATGAACGATCTTAACAAACGCTTGATCTGGATTTAACTCAGTTAAGACTTCTTGACCTAGGGCTTTTTGTTTTACTTGCTCAATAAATTCTTTAATAACTGGCAAGGCAACATCTGCTTCAAGCAGTGAAAGCCGGACTTCACGCAGGGCGTGTTGTACATTCTCTTCAGTTAATCGACCATGTCCTCGTAAATTTTTAAAGGTGCTGGTCAAACGTTCGGTTAAGGTTTCAAACATGATTTCTGTTGCCCGAAAAAATAGGAACTATAACACAGAGAGACTATGATATGAAAATGTTGGGTATATGGAGCTCCGATTTACTTTGTTTTTCTGGATTTTGTCTATCTTACCGTGTTATCTAATGATACTATTTTTTCGATTTTTTGATGTGATTTTACAGAGGTAAAACATGAAAAAGAAACGCAGTGTTTTGGGTTTATCTTTGGTTTTATTATCAAGTTCTTTTGCTTGGGCTGGCTCGTTTAATGTGCATCGTGGTGATTTATTGGATACGGACAAGGTCGATATCGAGTGGCGTAAACAATCAGGTAATTGCCAGACTAAATTTCCTATTGAGTCAGCGGACTGTTCTTATGTTTATTCAAATATTAAAGGATTGAGAGCAACATATATCGATCAATACAGTCAGCATGCGAACTTCAGCACGGAAAATACTTTTTTACTGAACATTTCGATTAATGGTGTTCCCGTGGAGTCATGTCAGATGATGCAATAAAAAATTAATCGCAGTCCGTTAGTTGTAATCAATAAGAAAGATTGTGTGCTCTACTAACGTGATGTTAGAGCCGGGAAATGTGAGTAGGGTATGTCCAGGCCTTCAAAATTCGTGCTCCTGAAAATCGGTTCCCAATGACAGCACGAACTGTTCGCTTCTCCAGCTGAGGCCTATGGTTTTGTTCACTAATACAGGAAAAAATGCAGAGATTTTCTTATTAAATCATGCTATTTTACAGTGGGATTAATAAACCATGGACTTTTTAGATAAATTTTTAGAACATTTTGTTTATTTGTTACCCTATTATTAAGGGTTCCTTAAGCTAATTTTTTGTACAATTAATGTTCTGCACGCCCTAAACTGCACTGAAGGAATGCGATGATCGAGAAAAAACACTCACTAACGATTTTCAGTCTAACTATGATTACGGTTGGATCTGTAGACAGCATCCGTAACTTACCTGCTACAGCCTTATTTGGTAGTCAATTAATTTTTTATTTCGTATTAGGAGCTTTATTCTTTCTAATACCTACGGCTTTAGTTTCTGCTGAGCTTGCTTCAGGTTGGGCCAAGCAAGGTGGGATTTACATCTGGGTCAAACAGGCTTTTGGTAAAAAGATGGGTTTTTTAGCCATTTGGTTGCAATGGATAGAAAATGTGATTTGGTATCCCACAATTTTATCTTTTGTTGCAGGGACGATCGGCTATTTAATTAATCCAGCATTAACCAGTAATCCTTACTTTCTTTGGGCTGTCATTGTCAGTTCATTCTGGGGTGCTACTTTATTAAACCTTCGTGGAATGAAATCTTCTGCGGCTTTTAGTAATCTGTGTTCTCTTGCTGGGTTGTTGTTGCCAATGTCTGTAATTATTGGGCTGGGGGCCGTTTGGGTGACTCAAGGCAATCCCTTACAAATCCAATTTGATATTCCAAGTATTGTGCCGCACTTAGAAGACAAATCGATGTTGGTTTCTTTAACCGCAATTATTATGTCTTTTTGTGGTATTGAAATTGCGACAGTACATGCAAATGATGTCAAGAACCCACAGCATGCGTTTCCTAAAGTTTTGATTTCTTCCGTAGGTATTATTTTAAGTACTTTAATTTTAGGCTCTTTAGCCATTGCCATTGTGTTACCTGGGAAAGACATCAATTTAGTGGCTGGAATTATGCAAGCATTTGAAGCATTTTTCTCCAGTTATAAAATGTATTGGATGATGCCTGTCGTTGCGGTAATGTTGGTTCTAGGTGGTCTTGGTGGTGTGAGTAACTGGATTATTGCACCGACCAAAGGATTATTGGTTGCGGCAGAAGATGGTAACTTACCCGATTATTTTCAACGCACGAATGAAAATGGAGCACCTGTTGTGATGTTGTATACCCAGGCAACCATTGTAACCGTATTGTCAGGACTGTTCTTGTTTATGCCGAGTGTAAATGGCTCTTATTGGTTATTGACTGCGTTGGCTGCGCAACTTTATATGTTGATGTATTTCATTATGTTTCTAGCGGCAATTAAATTACGTTTTTCGGAGCCTACGCATTACCGTGCTTTCAAAATTCCTGGCGGCATATGGGGTATGCTATTTGTGGCCAGCGTGGGTATTATTGGGGTATGCGCTACTTTGGCAGTGAGTTTTATTCCGCCTGATGGAATCAATGTAGGCAGTATTGTAAGGTATGAACTGACCTTAATTGGTGGGTTAATTTTAATGTGTTTACCGCCATTTATCACTTCCTTGACTCATACAAGAGGGGTGGGAATGGAGCCAGCCATTTCAGATTAAGAGAATTTTTATCGTTCTTTGCAAAGTCCTTTTTATGAAGGACTTTTTTTAGGATCTCACTATGTCCATAGAATCTGATGAATTATTGTCCGCGATTATTGCACGATTACCCGAATTAGAGTGGAAAATTAATGGTTTAGGCTCTTCATTATCGAGTCAAAGTTTGCCTAAAGGATTATTTCGTTTCACTAAAGAGCTCAGTGGTGCAGCATGTATTGCAGAAATTAAAGCAGACATCCATACCTTGTCACAACAACAAAATCAACGAAGCGCTTTTTATTTGGCGGAACAAATCCGTAAAAAAATTAATGTATTAGTAGTCTTATGCCAAATGACTCAGCGCAAAAGGAAGCCGGAGAAAAAAACGTGTTTTGGCATAAAAATGTTAAGTACTCGCCAACAATGGATAAACGATCTTGAAGTGGAAATTCATACGTTAATTGCACAACAACAGGCAATGATCAAAACATTAGAGAATCTGAAATATTCACGCAATGCAAATGCTATTTTGCATTTGCAGGCGGAACTGGGTGAAGTCGAGCGACGTCTTACCTTAGCACAAGAAACGCTAAAACGCGTTGTTTCCTAATAAATAACTTTTTCTCAATGCCGTAATGCGGTAAATTAGGCGTGCCTGTTGTCTTCAGGAATAATCAACGCATGAGTGAGTACAAAAAGGAGCTTTCAATGTCAGATAAATTTTCTCATATTACTAAAGATATCAACACTCAATTAGCAAAAATCCGTAAGGAAATGCCTGAGTTTATGTCTGGTTTTTCGGCTATGGCCCAAGCAGCAACCAAAGACGGTGCTTTAGATAAAAAAACGAAGGAGTTAATTGCGATGGCTTTGGCCGTAGCAAAACAATGCTAAGGCTGTATCGGATTTCATTCGCAAGCATTAATTAAATTACACGCAACACGTGAAGAGCTTTTAGAAACTTTAGGTATGGCTGTGTACATGGGAGGTGGTACTTCTTTAATGTATGCTGCTGAAGCCTTGGAATCGTTCGAATAATTTAGTAAATAACTGGCACTGCTCTATCCTCTGAATGGATAATGACACAGTGCCGTAGCCTGGGTGCAGCGCAGCGGAACCCGGGTGTATTGATTTTTGACTCAGAACCCATGGTTCCGCTGCGCTGCACCCAGGCTACAATTATCCCTTGAACGTTTACCTGTTTTTTAAACGGTTATCTTTAAGTACTCGGTGCTAATGCGAGGATTTCTCAATCCTGCGCTGAAATCCAACTACAACACTACCTTTAAGATTTACCTAATGCCGCGGAAACATGGTCCATTTCATTTTTTGCCGCATTTGTTTGACATGGATAGCGTTTTGTTGCCCCTAACCAAGCTACTTGTGACACCGTCATCGAATCTTTATCACTTTGTTGACTGGACATTTCCTTATAGGTTTGTTGAATCAAGTCGTTAAGCGTTAATGCATTAAACTGAGTATTGGGAGGGAGGCAAAAAAATGGAGTACCTTGATTTTTTGCCAGCTCATTCACATGAAGCATTGTTTCTGCAATGCTTTCACAAGTTATTGTCAAAACATGTCGCGCAGAACGCGCCCAAGCTTGTGCTTGTGGATCCGCTTTCACTTCCATTTGTGGAATATTATCTGCGATATTCATATAACTTTTTATGGTGTCTGCATGCAGACAGTTACAAAAAAATATGAAACTGATTAACACTATACGCATAATGAATCCTCACAATTAAATGCCATGTGGTTTAATTAAACCCAGTTTAAAAGCAATTAATAAAAATATAAATAAACTTACAGAAATACTTATTCTTATTGTCAATGCTTTTACTGCTCGCTTTGACTCACCTGTGTCACGAATAAGGAAAATAAGGCCGCTTGCTAAAGAGCCTGCAATAATAATCATAACAAAGATGATGATAATTTTAGTGATCATTTGTTATACTCCCGAAACTGCCGTCTGATCATGACTAACATTTGAACAATTACTGAACGATGCCTAGTTTAACTTGTTTTAAATTTCGTTTCACCCCAAGCTGGATGATGACGATTCTTACATTCTTATTTTTTTCACTCTTTGTTCGCCTTGGTCTTTGGCAAATTCATCGTGCAGATGAAAAAACAAAGATGATTGTTGCACAAAAGACCTTAGAGAATCAAAAACCAATTTCATGGACTCCAAAACAACCATTGCCTTTGCAGTACGAACGGATCAACGTGAAAGGCACTTATTTATCGCACCAATTTTTATTGGATAATCAACATCATCAACATCAGTTTGGCTACGATGTATTATCACCGCTGGAGCTTGCTGATGGCACAGTCATTATGATCGATAGAGGATGGGTAGCTGGTGATATGACGCGACGCATTCTGCCTCAGGCACAAATTCCTAAAGGTTTGATTACTGTACAGGGCTCAGTGTATTTTCCCAGTAAAAATCAATGGGTTTTAGGTCCTGTTCTCGAAAAAAAGAGCAATAAAGTGGTTGTTCTCGAGCGCATTGATGAACAATTGATAAGCCAAATTTTGCAAAAAGCAGTCTCTCCGTTTATTATTCGCCTCGACAAGCAAGAAACAAATGGATTTGTGCGTGAATGGGAGACGGTATCCATGCCTCCGCAGCGGCATTTAGCGTATGCTTTGCAGTGGTTTGTTATGGCATTGGTTGTTCTAATTATATTTGTAGCATTAAATCTGAAGAAGAAAGATGAAGAAACAAACCACTAAATATTATATTTTATTGCTGTTAATTGCCGTGTTTGCTGCTCCAGGAATAGCGGCTTATGTATTTTATCAGCATCCTTCCTGGTTGGGATCTGCTCGCGTCAATAAAGGAACTTTGCTTAATCCACCTGTATTAGTGGCTTCTTTAGAAGGGAAATCCAAATGGCGCGTTATTTTTTGGAGTCCGAATGTTTGCGATAAGTCCTGTTTAAAACAGCTGGATACTTTAGCTCGGATACGTTTGGCATTAGGACGTAAATTATACCAAGTCGATCAATGGCTTGTTTTGAGCCATAACGCGCCATCTCTGCCACAACAAACCAGTTATTTGTTAAAAGAAATGGATTTCAAAATAACCCAATTACCTGAAGCGGAAACACAGACTAAAGGGAACTTATTCTCAGATGCAAAAATATTTATAGCAGATCCAAATAATTATTTAATTCTTAGTTATTCATTGCAGGCTAAGCCTGATGATGTATATAAAGATTTGAAGTTGTTGCTCAATGCAACCGAAAACAAGAGTGATTCATCTGATGCAAAATAAATTATTAGGCCATGTAGTGACATGTGCTGTGCTTTTGTCTTTACTTGTTGTGATGCTTGGCGCATATACGCGCCTAACAGATGCAGGTTTAGGCTGTCCTGATTGGCCAGGATGTTATGGTCAAATGGTTCTTCCAAGTGCCAAGGCGAAATTGCAGGCAGCTCAAACACAATACCCACAAATTCCTATTGAATCAAGAAAGGCATGGACTGAGATGGCCCATCGCTACGTTGCGGGCTATTTAGCTTTATTGATTTTTTTCATTGTTTTTTATGTGATCCGCAAGCGTGTGCAGGGCACTAATTTACCTTGGCATTTGCCTGCAGCTTTAGGTGTTATCGTTATTTTTCAAGCTGCTTTAGGAATGTGGACCGTCACCTTAAAATTATTGCCTGTAGTCGTGATGGGGCATCTTTTAGGCGGGATGCTTATTGTTGCTTGTTTAAGTCGTTTTCGATTCCAAGTGAGTGCTTTAAGAGGACAAAATGTACCACAATACCGTTTTTGGTTGCGTTTTGGTTTGCTCATTGTATTCTTACAAATCGCTTTAGGTGGTTGGGTCAGCTCCAATTATGCCGGAATTTCATGCGTTGGTTTTCCCATGTGCAACGGAGTTTGGTTGCCTGAGTTGCATTTTGCCCAGGGATTTAATTTATTTTCTCCTGTGGGAGCGAATTACCAAGGTGGATTATTAGACCACGATGTGCGTGTAACCATCCAATTTATCCATCGATTAGGTGCGTTAGTCACGGCAGTTTATCTTTTAACACTTGCGTCGGTTATGCTGAAAGCGCCACTTAACTACCTTAGAATCGCGGCTGCATTGATTTTTTTGCTGGTTTTAGTTCAGTTCACTTTGGGCATTTTGAATGTCATGTATGTACTGCCAATTGATGTTGCTGTTGCCCATAATGGAGTCGCTGCTTTATTGCTGGCAACAGTATTTAGTACACTTCATTTTACTCGTGGAGGACTAAATGATGCATGCTGATCGTATTGTTCGACCTTCTTCAGCTGTTTGGAGAGATTATGTCGAGTTATGTAAACCACGGGTTGTTTTGTTGATGCTACTCACCGTTGTTGTGGGCATGTATTTAGCTGCGCCTGGATGGGTTGATCCGTCTTTGCTCCTTGCTTCATTACTTGGGATTGGATTATGTGCAGGTAGTGCTGCTGCGATTAATCACTTAGTCGATAAACGAATTGATGCCATTATGGCACGAACTAAAAAAAGACCTGTTGCGAGTGGGCAGGTTTCAGTGCTTCAGGCATTATGGTTCGCTTTAATTATGGGGATGCTCGGGCTTACGGTTTTGATTGCTTTTGTGAATCCATTAACTGCATTACTTACTTTTGTTACTTTAATTGGGTATGCAGGTGTCTATACAGGTTATCTAAAACGCGCTACGTCCCAAAATATTGTGATTGGTGGGTTGGCAGGTGCAGCGCCACCGTTGTTAGGTTGGACTGCGGTTACCAATCAATTGGATCCGCAGGCTTTATTATTGGTATTGATTATATTTATTTGGACTCCACCTCATTTTTGGGCTTTAGCGATTTATCGTTATGAAGAATATCAACATGCACAAATTCCTATGTTGCCCGTAACCCATGGTATTCCATTTACTAAATTGAATGTTTATTTGTATACCATTCTGTTGGTCGTAGTGAGTGTTTTGCCTTTTGTTATTGCTATGAGTGGTTTGTTTTACTTAATTGGAGCGTTAGTGCTGGGTGCACGATTTTTATTTTGGTCACATAAGCTGTATTGTACCGATAAACCGGTAGTAGCAATGCAAACGTTTAGATTTTCTATTGTTTATTTGATGTTATTATTTCTCTTTCTATTGATTGATCATTATTTGTAAGGGGGTAAAATGAGTTTAAAGGCTAAGAGTGTTACCTTTACCGTGGTTATTTTGCTGGCTCTTGCAGGGTTATTCTCAGGTATTTTTGTAGGACAACACGTGCATTTTAAGAAAAGAGTTGATGTTGCCAAATTTCATGGTACCTATCTTGAGAATCCACGACCAGTCAATCAATTCAGCCTGACAGGTATTGATGCCAAAACATTTGATAATAAAAGTCTGCAAGGAAAATGGACTTTAATGTTTTTTGGTTTTACCAACTGCGGATATGTTTGTCCAACTACTATGGCCGAGTTGACAAAAATGTATCGTGTTCTTGAAGAAAAAAAGGTGAAAAATTTACCGCACATCGTCATGATATCTATTGATCCTGAGCGTGATAATCAAGAGAAATTACGCAGTTATGTGACTTCTTTTCATTCTTCTTTTTATGGTGCTCGTGGCGATGAAAAATCCATTAAATTGATGACTCGAGAAATGGGTATTGCTTATGCAAAGATAGTTGAAAAAGAAAATGGCTCTTCGGAGAATTATGATATCCAACACAGTGGAGCATTGATGTTATTTAATCCACAAGGGGAACTTAATGCATTTTTCACAACTCCTCATCATGCGGATTTTTTAGCAAAAGATTATCTGTTATTAGCTTCTTAATGGAAGTTTTGTTCAGAACATTTTTTTATTAAAGCCAGTGTGATTTTACTTTTTTTAGACTAGGCTTTATTTATATCAGTCAACTCTGAATACGATTTATCGCAAGTTAATGACTCATAAAAATAATAAAAATACAATAAATAGTTAAGGAACGCATCTTTCATGAAAATTGCAATATTGGCCACTAATCCGCATTTGTATTCTCACAAACGCCTGAAGGCAGAAGGAGAAGCTGATGGCCATGAAATTAAAATTATTAATCCTTTATATTGTTATATGAATGTGGCTGCTTCCTGTCCTAAAGTTCATTACCGAGGGGGTTCTCCTTTGCCTCATTTTGATGCGGTAATCCCAAGAATTGGTGCATCGAATACCTATTACGGTACCGCAGTTTTACGTCATATGGAAACCATGGGTATGTATACCCTGAACGAGTCGATTGCTATTTCCCGCTCTCGAGACAAGCTGCGATCGTTGCAATTACTTGCGCGTAAAGGAATTCCTATGCCTTTGACCAGTTTTGCCCAATCGCCCGATGATACGGAAGATTTGGTTCGCATGGTAGGCGGGGCGCCTTTAGTAATTAAATTGCTGGAAGGAACGCAAGGAAAAGGCGTAATTTTAGCGGATAGCCATCAATCAGCAGTCAGTATTATCAATGCATTCAAAGAAATGCATGCAAACATTTTAGTACAAGAATTTATTGAAGAATCACGTGGGGTAGATATTCGCTGTTTTGTTGTCGGCGAACGAGTAGTTGCTGCAGTGAAACGACTTGCAAAAGATGGGGAGTTCCGTGCCAATGTACATCAAGGTGGAAAAGCAGTCAAAGTAAAACTATCGCCACAGGAGCGAGCAATCGCTGTGAGTGCTGCGAAAGCCATGGGCTTAAAAGTGGCTGGCGTTGATCTCATTCGCTCCAATCACGGACCATTAGTTTTGGAAATTAATTCATCTCCAGGCCTTGAAGGAGTTGAACAAGCCACAGGAATTAATATTGCTGGAAAAATTATGGAGTACATCGAAAAAAACGCAAAACCAATTAGCGTTAATCATCGGTTTCATGGGTAAGTATTCATTCCCGCAGTCATTCATGGTTCATAGGTATTCGTTTAGGGATGTGCTTCAATCTTGTGACCAAATTTGGCTCCCTTTATTTAAGATGAGCGATTTAGTGCTGTTTTTTCCTTAATTTGACGCCATTTGATGAACGGTTACTAATTACGTCAGTTAGGGTAGAATATCGGTACTGCTCATTTGCATCCGCATTCTCCAGGAATGGACTTAAATGATCGTGCGTCAACGGACTAAAAGGGGTATTACGTTATCCACTAGAGCGTTTATCTTATTGATTTTATTAGGTTACTCCATTCCATCTAATGCATTTCCACCACCGGAAGTATTTGCTTTAATTGGTGGAGGGATTATGTCTCCTATTCTTGTAGTTATGGGGGGAGTGAGTTTATTATTAAAATACCTTTCGGTAAAAACTAAAGTATATTCTTTCTGGTTATTGCACTTACCCAAGATATTTCTTGCGGCGGTTTTGTTTTTATTGCTTGTTAATCCTCAGTTTACTTCATGGTTTGCTTTCAAAAATAATCCAATTGATGCTCAAACAATTCGTACTTGGCAAGAATCGGGAGAGCAACCTATTCTTGTTGATATCCTGGCTCCTTATTTATACAGTAACTACTCACCCCTATACGCCACTGCGTGTCGTACAGGGGTGAACTAACTATATTTAGAATAAAATTGAAAGTGCGCCACGAAAGTGCACGACCGCTAGTAGCTGAAAGTTCTACCGGGAAAGCGCGACCGAGCGCATTTCGTACTTAGCCTTGGGCTGTATGTGGTAACGCGTATGGTTAAGCGTAGGCAAAGGAAGTT
>JBOFJV010000330.1:0-2756 GCA_051657005.1 Legionella sp.
AATCAGATACAATTGATTTTTATTCAACCAGGAAACCCACAAAAAAATGCTTATATTGAACGGTATAACCCTACGGTTAGGTATGATTGGTTAAGCCAATATTTATTTCAAAGTATTGCTGAGGTACAACTACATGCGACACAATGGTTATGGACGTACCACAATGAACGTCCAAATACTGCTATTGGAGGAATTCCTCCAAGGCAGAAATTGGCACTAGTTGCCTAATCCTCTACTTTTAGCTTCGGTTAAAAATGGGGGGATTACCATTCATTCCTTAAAAATTATCATTAATATACATAGTGTCGTCGTTCTTTTTAATATAAAGTATTGAAAAAGCTCTGGATGTAAAAAAGCAACAATTCTGCAAAAATCAAATAGAGTGAACGCAAGTAGATGAACTGTCTTTTTATAAATAGCATTATTATTAGCATCTTTTATGCAACGGCTCTTTATGCATCCAATGATAATCCTTGCGCCAATTTACTCAATATCGTAAATAGTCCAAGTAACATTGACAGTCCATGTACGACTCCTGCCAGAAAAGTTATGGCCGAATTTAATTATATTGCGCAAAAATTAAACGTAAACACGGGCACGCAGCAAAATTATCCCAGTGCCTATATTCGTCTTGGCTTACCAGGAAGTAATGAACTTTATGCTGCATTACCGAATTATATTAATCAAAAAAGTGCTCCTTATTCAGGTACAACGAATATGTACTACGGGATAAAACATACGCTTTACTCTGATAATCTATGGATATTCGCTGCAGAAGAAATACTTGGCCCGCCTAGCGGAAGTTATGCCTATGGCAGCCATGGTTGGAATTCTATCTCTACCGCGATTGCCAACTACTCATTGAATGATCGCTGGAGCATCGGCGCAATGATTGGCCTTAGTCGATACAGTGATGCAAAGATAAATGGAGGGCATTACTTTAATAGCATTAATCCTGATGTCATTGTGTCCTACGCGCCAAATAATATAATGTCATTTTATGGTGAAATATATGGTCAAAGTAAAATCGCAGCCAACCAAAGCGCCGGATTAAATTTTGATACGGGTGTTATAATGCTTCTTTCTGCGAATACTCTATTGAATGTCAGCGCCGGACAACAACTGTATAATTACCTGGGCAATGTTACCCATTACATCAATTTTGGATTTGATGTCATGTTATAAACAAAATTCTAAAGAGCGGTCTTCGGGTTGCTCCCATTCGATAAGACGATAAAGATCATGGGCAATATGCTCCTGATTTTTATCATCCAACTGCTTTTGATAGGCATCATGGATTCGATAAGCCGCATAAGCAACGACTAATCCCAAAGCAACTGGCCAAGACGCTACAGCTGCTGTAATAATAAACGCAATTCATCCTACGTTAAATGCAAGCGACGTCCAAAACTGAACGTAATTTTGTTCGTATTCTTCATGGAGTACCTCGAGCAGTTTTTGGTGGTGCTCATCGTCGATGAGTTCACCATTTTTTTGCTCCCGCCGTACAGCAATTTGCGATTTTTTGTATTTCTTATACTCTTCTGAAGTGTTATACAACGCATTACCCAGCATACTGAAAAATGCCAATCCTGCTAAAGCGAGTGGACCAGTACATAACATGCTGATTGCAAAACTCGTTGCGATTATATTTGCTCACAGAAAATGAATCGTAAAATAAGAACATTGCGCTTCCCATTCATCATTTAACAGGTAAATTTGCCGATCGATGCTCGCTTGTTCAAAAGCAGTTGCATCTTTGCGTTGTGCCTGTAATTCATTTAACCGCTCATGGTGTCGGTTTGTTTCAAAAAGACACTGAGATAAAAATAAAAGCGAATCAAACGTAAGAAAAGCAACGATTATAGGCGCAACAGCAGAAGCATAAATCTGAAAAAATCACTGTAGGTTGTTAACAAACCAACGACGACAGCCCAAACCAAATCGCTTGCCATGGTAAAACCACGTTTTTCCAATTCTTGTTGCAGCACCTTTTTTGTTGATAATTCTTCGTTAAGTGCCGCTTGAATAATATGTTTTATCATCAGTATTAAATGAATAAGAAAACGTAACCCATAGAGCGCAATCCCAAGATCAGCGACGGCTACTCGTGACTCGTCTAAAAAACGTGCTCCCTCCGTGAAACTCCATTGATTACAAGAATTTTGTTCAGTTCCTCAATGTACTCGTCGATAGAGCTTTTTTGCAGATAACGCATTAAATGATTGGCCAAACCTCGACTGTAAGTAACTCGAGAACGATTCGTGTTGAGCGTCCCAACCATTTGGCGAAATTCAGAAACATGCACAAAAGAATAAAAATAACCACTCATCGCTGAATCCAAACCATACACCAGGAAATCAGAAAAGTGATGAATTGATTTTTGCTCTCTTTTGACCATTTCTTTATTATAAAAGGCTTCAATTTCTTGACGCAGCTCTTTTAATTTTTGTAAGTCAGCACGAACATAATCCTCTTGGTGATAAGCAATTAACAGGTCACACAAATTGTACATGTAAAAAATAGCGTGACTGTCTTTGGGCCAAGAAGATTTATTGGATATAAGCACTTGATATATAGAGAAAAACTGGCTATAAACCAATTAATGTGGCACTTGAATCAAATTAGTCTAGACTAAGTCATTGATTTAGCGAACAAAAGGAGATTAAAGTGCCGAAGTACAATCTTATCCTAAATTTACCTGGATTTTCCATAGTAAAAGTGAGCGGATATCAACCATTAATATTAGATGTAAG
>JBOFJV010000331.1:0-12669 GCA_051657005.1 Legionella sp.
ATCACAGAAGGGTTTCATCGTAAAATGAAACTAATTCAGCGAAGAGCTTATGGTTTTAGAAAATTTGAAAATTACAGAGTGCGTGTTAAGGTGCTCTGTGGGTGATTAGAGCTGCCCCCTTAAATGGGAAAGAGCCAAAAAATTGAATTAGCATCTCAGCAACAACAAGTAACTGGAAAATACTATACCATTCAACTTGCTGCGAGCCGCAAGAAACACTCGATGCACCCTCTTAGTCAGCATAAAGAATTAATAGGGAAAACCAGGTTGCGAAAAATAACAAACACTTCAGGAAACTGGTACGTCCTAACTTTAGGCGAATACAAAAACAACACACACGCCCAAAACGACGCAAAGCAAATAGCAAACAAGCTGTCTCAGTTTAAAGTAAATCCTTGGGTACGCTCAACAAGCGTCTATTCGGAGCAAACACTCGAAAAGAAACAGCCTTTAGCAGAGAAAAAATCGCCTCCGAGCGCACGAAGAACAATGCGAAGCAAAAACAAATCATTCAAACTCAAGCAGTAAATAAAACTCAAACAGCAAATAATCAATATGCATTACTTGAGGATAAGCAAAACCATAATCAAAACGCAAAGAGAATTAAACAGCTTCCTTTGCATCGCGCTCGATTAAATCCTTGGCATTAAGAAAAGGCACCGGCTATTTGCCACCATCCTCCATTAATTGGAGGAGGTATCGACACTTATATTTAGTAGTATTTTATTGGGGCATTATGACGTCGTTGCGAGCAGTAGGCGAAGCAATCCAGTGACCTTTTTGGCTTCAGATGCACTGATTCGCTTTTTTAATGGCATTGCTTCGCCTGCGGCTCCAACGACGGATTTTTTGCTCAAAACCTACTTGCAAGGTAAGCATTCACAAGGTATGTATATTTCGTCAATTGCGAATTAACAAATATTAACTGCACTGAGCTTTAAGAGAAGACTCATCACTGTACTCATCCACATCATGTTTTGCATCGCGCGCGAAGAGTGAGTGCTTTGATGTTGATCCGATTTTTGTTTGGTATTCAACATCAGATTGCTTTCTATTTGACGATGAAAATTCCGTTTTTGGGGGAGGAGGCACTACAGCGCCATTTTTATCAAACTGTACCTCAGTATGATGGTCAAAGCGTACTTCCGCACCATGATCAACTCGTACAAAAGCACCTTTATTAGAACGAACTACAGCACCTTGAACAACCGCTCCGCCTAATTTTTTTAAAGATTTGAGCATAAAACTTACTCGAAAAATATAACTTGTCAATAAATGAGCACCATATTAAATTGATTTTGAGTTGAAATACAATATCTATTGCTCACATCAGTCCAAATTTTGCTCTCTCAGCTTAATCCGTTCTTCTGCTTTAGCAATTGCCTTACGAATCGCTTGAGCTTCTTCCGATTGCGGTGGTGCAATTTTTAATAAACGTTGCCAATAATCAATTGCATCCTCATAGGCATGACTCACAAAAGCATCCATAGCGAGCATCGCCAATGCATCGGGTTGATTGGGGTTATTTTTGAGTAAGCGACTGAAGATTTCAGTCACTTGCACAGTAAACTGTTGATTGTTCATAACCCACAAACTGTGGGCATAATTAATTGCATACTGCTCGTCATCAGGTTCAAATTGATATGCTTTCGCAAAAGCGTCTACTGCATTTTGTCTTTCATTTTGGATGCTGTATAAACGTCCTAACAAATACCAGCCTTTAGCACTTTTGGGCGTATCATTCAATTTAACCTTTAATTTCTCAATCAGTTCCTGTGGGCTTTTAATCGATTGCAACACATGCTGTGCTTGCTCATGAGTTTTCAGATGCTGCATATAGTGTTGCCACTCATCGAATCCTCCACAATAAAAATACCCAATAAATGCAGATACAAACACACATGGAACCATCAAAAAAAGAGTGACAAAACGACGTCTAAATGGGTAAACAAAGAAAATACAGGCTAATAAACCAAGAGCAGCAAGTCCACCCAATAACCACCATTCATTCATAACACACTCACTAATCAATTAAGTGGCGTACACTACACCTTCTTACGAGAGTCAAAACAAGTCCGCCAAAAAATAACAAGGCCGGCGAATAAAAATAAAATGGGCCCAAACCAGAGTAAAAGAGTAATTACCCTAACTGGCGGTTTAAATAAGATAAAATACCCATAGCGAGACGTCATATAATCAGTAATCTCACTGTCACTCTTACCCTCTTGAACCATTCGATAAACTTGAGCACGCAAATCTTTAGCCAAGTCAGCATTAGAATCTGAAAGATCTTGGTTTTGACAAACCAAACAACGTAAATCCTTTAATAAATGATTAAATTGTGCCTCTTTTTTAGCTGAATATAAAGGATAAGTACTGTTTGCCCAAAGCGCTGAACTCCCCAACACAACCCATAAAATAAGAAACACACTGCAGAAGCACGATTTTATCCAAGAAACTAACCTCATCCGATCTGCTCCAATTGCTTCATTAAGGGAAATATTTCTTTTAGCCAAATCTCTTGAGTGATGACACCCGCATGTCGATAACGAATAACGCCTTTTTTATCGATGATAAACGTTTCTGGAGCACCATAGACACCAAAATCAATTGCAACCTTACCGTCACGATCCTGAACAACAAGCTTATAAGGATTACCCCATTGCGCTAGCCATTGGAGTGCATTCACAGAATTGTCTTTATAATTTAACCCATAGATAGGGACACCATCGCGCGCCAATTGCAGCATGAACACTTGCTCCTCAACACAATCTGCACACCAACTGGCCCATACGTTGAGTAGAACAACCTGATCACGCAACTGATTGGAGCTAAAAGTAATGTCAGGATTTTGCAATTGCGGCAAACTAAATTGAGGAATTGATTTTCCAAGCTGTACCGAAGGTAAATCATGCGGGTTTAAAGAAAGACCGCGCCAAAGAAAAACACTGAGCAGTATAAAAAGGACTATCGGAATCACTTTCCAGCCTATACTTTTCATGCATTAAGCTCCTGAACTCCTATTACTTCTTTTTGTTTTTTTTGATAATAGCGTCTGTCCGTCAATGCAAGCAAACCACCAGCCAAAATCATAAATCCACCGGTCCAAATCCAGAGAATCAATGGTTTGTAATAAAGGCGTACAGACCATGAGTCTTTTGATAAAGGCTCTCCTAGAGCAATATAAATATCCCTGAAAGGTGTCACATCAATTGCGGATTCAGTCATGGCCATTTGCCCGACAGTATAGAGTCTTTTCTCGGGATAAATCAGTTTGGTTTTACCTTGATAGTTGATTTTAAACTGCGCTTTAGTCCCTTTATAGTTAGGTCCAGATAAAGGTTCTTGTTGAACGAATTCGATGGAATAGTTCAGTAAGTTAACCTTACTTCCTGGTTCCATTTGCACATCATCCTGTACGCCATATGTAGTCGAAACGGCAATACCTATAACTGTTGCAGCCACACCCAAATGAGCAATAACCATTCCCCAATACGCTTGTCCCACTTTAAATAAACCGCGATCAAAAATACGTTTATAGATCGCCTGCAGTGTACTTAAGATAACCCAGCAGGCCAAACTCATACCCATAAACGCCGAAACATGAAACGATTTGGATGCTGTCATGACTAAAACGAATGGAAGTAATAGGCTCAGGGCTGCAACTCCCTGAGTTTTTTTTAAGAAATCCCAGCCATTATCACTATTCCATTTCAAATGGATACCTACTCCCATCAATAACAACATAGGAACCATTAAAGGAACAAATACGGAATTAAAATAGGGAGCTCCTACAGACAATTTACCTAAACCTAAGCCTTCAACAAGTAATGGATATACGGTCCCCATTAAAACAGTCAGCATAATCACCACGAGGAAAACATTATTTAATAATAATGCACTTTCTCGGGAAATAGGACTTGGATTGTTTGTTGAGTGTAATGTTTGCGCTCTAAACAGAAATAATACTAAAGAACCACCTATCACAACCAGTAAGAAGCCTAAAATATAGAGTCCTCTTTGTGGATCTACAGCAAAAGCATGTACTGAAGTTAAAACACCTGAACGAACTAAAAAGGTACCAATTAAACTTAAAGAAAAAGCGGCAATGGCAAGCAGCATCGTCCATGCTTTAAATTGTTGACGCTGTTCCGTCACTGCCAACGAGTGCAATAAAGCAGTTCCTATTAGCCAAGGCATGAATGAGGCATTTTCCACTGGGTCCCAAAACCACCATCCACCCCAACCTAATTCCCGATAAGCCCACCAGCTTCCTAAAGTAATCCCTGCAGTCAAACAACACCAGGCGGCTAATGTCCATGGCCGAGTCCATTTTGACCAGATGGTTTCAACCTTACCCGCCCAAAGTGCGGCGATTGCAAAAGCAAAGGCAACTGAAAAACCAACATACCCCATATACAACATGGGCGGATGAAACAAGAAGCCCGGATCTTGTAGTAAAGGATTCAAATCACGTCCTTGTGTATTCAACACCTGAAATTGACGTAAAAAAGGATTGGAGGTAGTCAATAAAAAAAGGATAAAACCAATACTCAACCCTCCCAGAACAACTAAAACGCGAGTTCGCATTTCCCTATCAAGACCAGAACTGCATAAAGCAACTAACAAAGTCCAGAAGCTAAGAATGGCAACCCACAACAGCATGGAGCCTTCATGCCCGCCCCAAACGGCACACAGTTTATAAAACCAGGGTAAAGAACTACTCGAATTGCTCATCACATAAATAACAGAAAAGTCATCGTGTAAAAAACAAAGTGTCATAAAAATGTAGGACAAAGCAACAAAGAAAAATTGGCTTATTACATAAATTTTAGCACCATCCATCCAATGAGGTTGCTTAAATTGCAAGCCAGCAAATGGAATTACAACCAGCAAAATGGAAGAAATCAACGCCAAAATTAAAGAAAAAAGGCCTAATTCTGCACTCATGACTGCACCTTTTGGGATAATGCTGCTTTCACTTCAGGAGGCATGTAATTCGCATCGTGCTTTGCCAAAACTTGGGTGGCACGAAAATGATTTTTATCGAGCAGCTGTCCTTCGGCAACCACGCCTTGTCCGTCTCTAAATAAATCTGGGAGAATACCTGTATAAGTCACAGTAATCGTCCGATTAAAATCCGTTATTTTAAATTGTACCTCAAGCCCTTTGGCAGCACGTACAAGAGAGCCATTTTCGACCATCCCCCCCATACGAATGGTGTGTTGCTGAGGTGCTTCACCGCTTGTTGCCTGAGTTGGCGTATAAAATAAACTAATATTTTTCCTTAAAGCATATAAAACCAATGCAACAGCAATGGATAAAACAAACAATGTAAAAAGTAAAATCGAAAGTTTTCGTTTGCGGGTTGGAGTCATCGTTTATCGCTTAAACCATTGTTGTAATTTTTGGCGTGTCTGTTTCCTTTGCCATTTCATCCCTAATAAATTCATCACGAGAACAACACAAACCAAACCATAAGCAGGCCACACGTAGATAGAGTAGCCCCCCATTGTCAACCATTCTAAAAATTGATTCATTTAAATTCCCCTTCAAATTGAATCTTGACCCAAGCTTGCCTTTTTTCCCTAAGCAATAATTCCTGGCGCGCTTTTTCTAAAATAATCCATAAACAGTAAATAAAAAAACCAATGATGGTCAACAACAAAGGATACAACATGCTGCCATCAATCTTTGGCTTAGCAAAAATTGATAAAGTGGAGCCTTGATGTAAGGTGTTCCACCAATAGACTGAATAATGAATAATCGGCAAATCAATGATCCCAACCAGAGTTAAAATCGCAATAATTTTATCCCCGTCTTCTTTATTTTTTACGGATTGATGTGTTGCCAGGATTGCAGCATAAAGCACTAAAAGAACCAATTCAGAAGTCAAACGAGCATCCCAAACCCACCAAGCTCCCCACATCGGCTTCCCCCAAATGCTGCCAGTAACCAGAGCGAGAAAAGCCATACCTAATCCAACCTGGGACACAATGCTGATGAGTAACCCTGCGATTTTAATTCGCCAAATCAACAGCAATACCGCTAAAAAACCCATCCAGGCATAAAGCGCCATCGATAAAAAAGCACTGGGGACATGGACATAAATAATACGAAACGCATCGCCCTGCTGGTAATCGGGGGGCGTAAAAACCAATCCCCAGACGATACCCACAACGAGAGTAACCAGGGCACTCCAGGCCAAAACCTGGGAAATACGCCCAGCAAAAGTATAAAAATACTTAGGTGATGCCAGTTGATATAATAATTTCCACATAGGAATAATTGAAATCAAAAAAGCTGATTTTATCACGTATCAAGGCATTCGCAAAATGCATTACGACACAAATCACTCCACATGACTAATACGCATGACTCCAGCAATTGCATAGGGTAAAAATCCTACCGCAATAACCGATATCGCTAACAATAACGCCAAATAAGGGCTCGTTGGTAACCCTTGCATGGCAATATTTAAAGTGCCACTGCCAAAAATCAATAGGGGTAAGGTTAATGGCAGTAAAATCAACGCCATGAGCACCCCTCTTTGATTAACCCCTACACCAAATGCAGCGACTAATGCACAAAGAAACATCAGAGCTGGCGTACCACAAACCATACTCAACGCAAGAACCCAAGTTTCCCATGCATTGAGTGAAAACAGTAATGCCACTAAAGGACATAAAATCAATAAAGGAACCAAATGAAACAACCAATGCGCAATGACTTTTGCCGACACCATTAACGGTAATGAGTAACCAGAAATCAACCACTGCTCAATCACACCGTATTCATAATCTTGTTGAAATATACGCTCAGCGGTAAGTAACAAAGCCATCAGTAGCGCCATCCATACTAATCCGGGAACCAGAGTTCTTAATAAAGCCACTTCTGGTTTTAAAGTCAAAGGAAAGACAAAAAGAAAAATCAGGAAAAACAAACATGAATTCACGAGATAGCGAATTTGACGTACCTGGATAAGTAATTCACGTCTGCATTGTTTCGTAAATAAAGAAAGAGCGGAAGTCACAAACAATACTCCTCATAGTCGGAGCGATTGAATGGCAATTGTTGATGTGACGTAAACAAAACAGCCCCACCATGCCCTCTATGCACTTCAATTTTACTCATTATTATGTTGATTGCTCGATCATCCAAAGCGACTAAAGGCTCATCAAGCAACCATAATTTAGCTTGAGTCATCCATAAGCGTAAGAGTCCCACCTGCCTGCGTTGTCCTGCAGACAGCAAACCACAAGGAAGATCAAGATGGGATTCCAGTTTAAAAATTGCCGCTAATTCGGCCAAGCGGTGTTGAGCAGGAGCGCTCAGATCGAATAAGCAATTTTCCCTTAATGTTAAACTGGGATTTATTCCTGCTTTATGTCCTACAAAACATAACTGACGCAGATAAGCCGCACGATCACTATCAATATTTTGCCCATTAAATTGAATTTCGCCTTGTAGCGGTTGATATAAACCCGCAATTAACTTCATTAAGGTTGTTTTACCAGCGCCATTTGCTCCTTTCAAATGGAGTATTCCACTTGCTGGCAAATGAAAAGCTACATGACTTAATAAAGGTTGATCGTGATAATCAAAGCTAAGGTTTATTACATCGAGCATAGGTTATTATTCAAACAAGATTGATTGTAATCGAGAACAAAAGCACACCCAAGGTAGCTTTCAGCCCCAATCAAAAAGAAATAGTACTAAAACTAAATGAAAATTGCATCCTCCAATATTTTTTATCTGCTACACGGAACTTGAAAAATTATTACACATCAATGAGGGAGCATCACAGGTTGCCAGAATTTCTTGTAATGCATTTTTCGCAATTTCCGAGGTCGTTTTAGATAATAAATAATCGACAAACCGGTAGCTGTGAAAAATCTCCGGTATTTTTTCTTTTGCTACTTCAAGCGCCTCCAGGTTGCCCAAATTAAGCTGATTTTGAAACACTGTCATATTCAAAACGTAATCGCCGTATTTTTCTTTTGTATAGTTTGTAGTAATTGATACAAGTCTTGAAAAGTCTATTTGATGTGCGCCGTAAAAGTTAAATTCTGCAGTATCACTTATTTTTTCCCACATCATGTAAAAAGAATGCAAGCTCCTTATCGCTCATCTGATTAATCTCGCTGTAAATTTTCTCGACTGCTTCAGGATTTTCAATTTCATCTAAAAATCGAAAAAATTTAAGGCAAGAATTTGATGCATTTCCCTGGTGTTATATGAAATTAAAGAAACGCTTGGAATTTTGATTTTAGTTTCTGGTAACAACTCGGTTGCCTTTAAACTGATAAAGGAAAAAGCGCTGTCCTCATCACGATAAGTTCTATCCGTTTGATTAATACTAAGTTGTTGTGTTGCGGAAAGTGATAAATCTCGAAAACGGTAAGGATTGTAGCATAGATCACGTTGCTTTAAAAAAGCAGCATGGTTATCTTGAGTTATTTTTTTGGCATCAAATCGAAGTTATACTGTATTTTCTTGAATTACTGTCGGATCAATGTCATTCAATCCAAAACAAACCACATTCCCATCCCCGTGGGTTACATCACCAGCCATGAGTGCCGAAGATTTGAAAGATAAATAAAAGTGAATTAAATTTCTTCTTCCATAAATGGAGTCATTAAAAATGGCCTCCAGTGATCCTTGTGCACATAAATGACTTATTGTTGAAAAAATTTTTATTTCTTTCGCCGTTTCAAAAATACGCTTTGAAGCGCTCTATCAGAGCATTTAGGAATATAAGGCTTACTTGCATCCGCGATGACTTGTTCAGCCAAAACTTCATTTGAATGAGCTTGATAAAAATGTTTAATTCTCTGCACCTCTTCACTATGTCTTATTTTAGAGCGTGCCAAACGTTGAATGGATATAATTTTAGTCATAAGGAGTTCTAAATTATTCTTTTTATTATCTGGATTATTTCTACTCAGGAATTCCTGAATGGCCTCATCACCTTCTTTTTGTTGTAAAATAACTGGTCCAGGTATTTTTTCCTGAAATAGCTCTGCCTTAGGGATTGGGAGATGTTTTTGGAAAACACCGATTAATGCATGGTCTTCTGACTGATAAATAGCGCGAATCATCCTCCTTGAAAAAAGTTCTGCATCAAGCGAGCCAACACCTGAAGCTTTGGATTGTTTGGAACGCTCCACTTCTGTTTTGAGCGTATCATCTATTCGTTCCAAATAATAAGTGCTCTTTTGTATCGCGTACAAGTTACTCCAATGCAGTAATTTAATCTCCAAAGACGACTGAGCTACATAAGAGATAAATACTTTGGATAATAAAAAATTTTTACTGACAGAAGGTAGAAAATGCGATAATAACTCAAGGACACGTGCATGAAGTTCCATATTGATTTTACTGCTCTTTTCAATATCTACCAATAATGCCTGTTCTACTGGATCGGAGGGTAAATCAGCCTCTTCTAATAAAGGAGCTTGAGTTAAGGTACTATCTATCGGAATTGATTCTGCAGGTAAATCTGCATCGAGTTTAAGCTCTGGGAAACATTTTTGAAAGTTATCCATGAGCTCTTGATTTTTTGACTGAGAAATTATACGGCCTATTTGTATCAAATAACGTGCTTCAGCAGCGCTATCCAAAGCATCGTGCCAACTTTCCCATAGCTCTGGATTCAATACGAACTCCATTACATCTTGATATTTTCCTGTTGCGAGATGCTTCTCCGTAAAATACATTAACCGAAGCACACTGGGAGAAAAACCATACAAAAAGCTTTTAATCACTTTGTTTTCCCAAAGTGTGTTGATGGACGATGGCACTTCTGACCATAATCGAGCCATTTGGAGGCATATTCTGCGTCGTAGAAACTTGTCCTTTAGATCTTTTTTAGTTCATTTATATTATGAACTATTTCTTGCTCAATGTTTTTAATATCTTCCTCTGTTAGAGTTAACGGTTTAGCCTTTACCTGCATCTCGCTGGCCGTTATATCCGCAAATTGTGGGCGTTGCACTTGAGCAAGCATGCTGATTGAAGAGCGAACTTCCAGTTCAAAATCAGGATCTTCATCGCGATTGCTACCGTCCTTATAATGACAATACTCGAATCGTTTTTTTGTATATTCATAATTGCCTGATGTAAATATTTTCTGAGCAAGAAAGCTTGCTATACCTTCTCTATTTTTAACCTGGTCATTAGGATTTTCTAAAAAAATTTTATCCGCAGCGTTAATTCTGGATCATCCATAATTGCTCTTATTTTTTCATCATTTAATTCAACCCTTGTCATTGTTTTATCACCCGATTCATCCAACATCCTTCTCGAGTAGTGCAACATGGAAATCGTATCTTTAATGCATTTTTTAATGGTGCTTTCTGTTAACATGCCTTTTTGTGCCTGATAACGTAATGTTTCAAGAAGAAATTTTTCTAGATTCTTTTTGCTATTGGCTGCATCTGTGGACGAAGGTGGATAAACTCTGAGCAAGTCAAGAGAGTGGGCGATATTCATGAACTCAAGATAAATACCAGGAAAATCATCCTGAACTCTGCCAGGTAAGGGAATAGTATTGTTTTCATTCTTTCTACAATTTCATAGGTTCCTTCCTCAAGTATTTCGTGAGCTGGAATAGTCGGTGACCACATCAATTCAACCATCAATGCATCATGATGTAATTGTTCTTGCTCCTCTGGGCCATAAAGATCGTAATACTGTTTCGCGTATTCTAAAAATGCCACAGCCGACGCTTTTCGATACTCAAGATAATAATTTGTTCTTGCTTCTTGAGAATCATGAAAACCTGTCTCATATTGGCGCCCTACAACAGAAAAAAGCATCATGAGTTGCAATCTTTACATATGCTTTGGGGTCATGTGAGCATATTTTTCCGTGGTATTTTGATCAAAATAATCTTTGATCTTCATGGTCAGTGCGGCTTGTCTCAAGGAGTGAAGCAAATCATGATTTGGGCGATAAACTACTTTTACTGCAGGTGATTTATATTCCTCTTGTACTTTGATTAAATTGACACGCCCATCTTCGTTGATGCACCCAGGCACAAGCGACACATCCACAATGAGTTGATCGGCCAGTAAGCATATGGCCATTTCTCCTTGTCTATTTGGATTAGGGCAAGTAAACGGAGTAGATAGAAATCTTCGATTGACATATAGTGCTGCTTGCACAAACTCTTAGGGATTAAGAAATAGAGAGTATTCTTGTGGTTCTTTGGTTTGCATCTTTATCTCAATGAAATAGCAACGTATACACAAACTATAGTTCAGAAGATAAAAACAGGCTTTTAAAATCAATTACCGTAGTATTTTCATGTTTTGTTTCAATGTACGGCAAACCGCAACCTAAATTGGAAATTGCATCCAGGATTCGCGGATGCTTCCTATTCCCTACAAAGCATCTTTCCCAAATCATAAATGTTCTATATTGCTCTTGCTTCTACTGCACTTAATTTATCACGTGTTAGTTTATTCAATAGTTTTCTGGTATCGAGCTGATTAAATTGATGACAGTCTGGTTTGGTTAAAATCTCTAGAGTACTTGTTTTTGTTTTTTCATCTAATTTTTGATTGGCTACAAATACGTGTTTTTTTCTATTATAAATTTCTGCGGGTATGTCTTCTTTCATCGCTTCATACAACAAATACTTTTCTCGGGAATGTTTTATCTTTAATTCACTGGGCAACTCCCCCATAAAATAAACAAGATCCTCATCCAGATAAGGCAATCGACCTTCGACAGAGGAACTCATTTCAACTCGATCACCTCTGGCATTGAGCACTGTTTTATACATCGAATACAAAGACTCAAAGAGAAGTTTGGCTAATGGATCTTTATCGTCAGCCTGGAATTTTAATTGTTGCGATTCCGTCGTGCTTGCCGTTTTATAAACGAGGTCAAGAATCCTAAGCTTTTTCAAAAAAGGAATGTGGTTTCGGATATATAATAGCCGGATCAGCAGATTAAAATACTTTTGTACGGAAGCAAAACCCTCTAGAATATTTCCTTGTATAAAATCTTTTGCATCCAGATTGAGACTGAAGAAATCTCGCCAAGTCATGTTTTCAATAAGGTTATCGATGACGGTCCAGGGATAACCTCCTAAGATTTCATCTCCTCCTTGACAGGTTAAGACAACCTTATAGCCACACTCACGTACCAGTTGTGATAACTGAATTAAAGATACGGCGATTTCGTCTGACATGCAGGTTTCTGTCTGCCAAACCCATTTTTTAGAATATTCTCATCAGGATTTTTATAATCAACGGTATGGTGAACAATTTGGTTTCCCCTTCGGTTATAAAATTCCACTACCTTATTGATGTAATAACTTTCATCACTTTCAGGCTCATTAGGAAATACAACAGAGAACGTATCAATTCTTTTCTGATATTTACAAACCAAGGCTAAAATATAAGTCTAGTCAATCCCTCCACTTAAATAAAGACCGACTGGCACATCCGCTTTTAAACGCTTTTTTACTGCATTCTCTAATTTAGTTTTAAATAAGTTAATATACTCTGGTAATCCCACCGCAAAATAACTGATGTCAAAAGTAGAATTTTCTCGTAACCTATAACGAAGGAGATTCTTCATGAAAAGATCAAAATTTACAGACAGCCAAATCCTATCGATTTTAAAACAGTCCGAAGGAGGTACCCCTGTTTCAGA
>JBOFJV010000332.1:0-3015 GCA_051657005.1 Legionella sp.
ACGGCTTACAACTTCCTTTGCCTACGCTTAACCATACGCGTTACCACATACAGCCCAAGGCTAAGTACGAAATGCGCTCGGTCGCGCTTTCCCGGTAGAACTTTCAGCTACTAGCGGTCGTGCACTTTCGTGGCGCACATTGATTTGGATTTTATTTCTGAATGGCAATCTAGGAATACCACCTGGGGTCGTACTTATTTGGATCCGAATCAAAAACCAATCGATTCAAAATCACAAACCATGTGGTCTTTTACCCAATTTACGCACATGGTAACACGTGGACTTGATGCGATGTTTCGTCATTTAGAAGCAGCTTTTGTCAATGAATGGGTAAGTATTTATAAAGAGCCTGCACCCAATTTGGATGCGGTCTTTAATTTGTCAGGAAGACTCAATGATGAACCAGAAACATACACCAAATACCTTAAAGACAAAATACGTTCTATTGGAAACAACCATGCAGGGTGTAGTCCTGTATTTAAATCATTATCGCTCATTGCGCCACAAAACCTTTCATCAGGCAAAAACCACTTAGTCGACCTCTTCCAAATTATCGATCAACAAAAGAAAGCTAAAGTAACGAATCGATTAAAACAAGAAACACTGCGTTATCCAAATGCTTTAAGTGAAATTACTTTATACAATATTGACATTGACAATTATGAACTGGTTAATGAGCTACTGAATCAACTGGAACTATTAGCACGAAGAGAGGCACTTCAGGTATTAATTCTAATTCCTGCCTGGGATAGAGCCGCCTTTACCTACCCAAAAATCGTGAACTCAAAGCCCAATACAATTTAATTCAAGACTTGATACTGGAAAATCAACGCCAGGCCAAACTCGCTGAATTAGCTAAAAATACCCAAAACATCCATTTAGTAGAACAAAAAGTATTACAACCTGAACTGATCATTAAAGAGCATGAAGAATTAAGAGCTCAACCTTGGGATGGTCAAGACAGCAGTTACCCGTTGACAGCCCAAACTCCTGGAATTCAGCAACAATTACAGCAAGCAATTGAGCAGGAATACCAACAAGAGCACCAGCAAGAAGAAGAGCAGGAACAAGAACAAGAGCAGGAAAGTGCTGAATATAAAAGCGATGAATTCCTATTGATTACTCGTTCCAATATTGATACCACCAAAGCATCTGTTGATGCCTGGGGCGCAATTTCTGATGAGATTAAAAATTTATCTGGATGGCAAAATGGTCATCCTTTAAGTGAGATTTTCTCACTTTGGGTTGGTAGTGAGATTGATGCAGCAAACGTCATCAAAACAATGGAGCACGCAGCAGTACAAAAAATAATGGAAAATGTACCTTCGTTCCGTTTTGCGGCATCACGGGATAATTTACCTGCCGGTTTTTACTTAGCCTATTCACGCAAAGAAAGAGGGCTTATTCTTTGTTATAACCGAAAACGTGAAAAAGAAGATCTGATTAAACGCGAACAAACAGAGTATACAAAACGCAACCATTTTACCGTTCAAATTTATGATCCTCTAAAACCGAATGTATTCAGAGGAGATGACCGACAAGTTTCGCCGCTATCCAAATCGGTACCTGAACAGAAACTGCTTTACAAATTTCTTGCGACTGCAGATGGCGATCTCAAACGTGTTGAACGAGCGGTAAGCACATTACAGTCATTAACCCAACCAGCATTAGCCGAAAATGCCTCCGTGCAAATGCAGGAATACACCATTTCTGGCGCAACCACAAACCAACCCGGTGCACTTAATGACTGCCTGGCGGTTTTAAAAAGATGGGCCAGAACTAAAATAAATCCACCCGCAGAAGTTTTAGATGCCTTATTTGATAGTGCCAATGCAAATGGCGTACTCACTGAAGCCAATCTGCGTGCATTTTGGCAATTATTTTATGACCATGAAGTGGAGAAACTGTCTTTTATCGACAAAAACGCATCAAATCACTTTTTTGTTTTGGCACAGCAAATCTATGTCACTTTTGGACCAAAGCATTTTGAAACATGGAAAAAATACATTCTCGATCCGTCTAAAAACTACAGCGAATTGCTGACTAAAGATGAAATCGATCGCGTTTCATTAAGTATCGTAACTCTTGGCAGTGAAGAGAACAAACCACTTCAAGATCTTTGGTGGGCCATCATCGAAGCACATGGTAAATCGACTGGTTTTGTCCGGTATGGACACTGATGGGAAAGTTTCGAGGCATTACTCAAATACGCTGAGAAAAACGAACTCATTATCAATACAGACAAGATGATTGCAGCTCTGCAACAGACCGAGAACTTTAATTCCCAAGTATTTCTTGATCGCGTGTATCGCGTATTGCGCCATTGTGAAAAAGGAATGACAAAACGAGAGGTACAACAATACATTCTCGATAATGTGGATCAAATCGATTGGCGCCACAACGGATTTTACTATGCTGCGCGCTATGAAAATCATCCTTACTTGAGCAAAGGACTCACCTTATCACGCTTTGCTACCAGCATTAATCAGTACAACCCAAGCTATGTCCCGCAAATTGACAATCCACTCAGACCAATGCATCCCCAAGAGTTTTTGACGAATGGTCGACGCTATCTTGGCCAACGAATGAAAATATTATTTGCAGATTTTCATAAACTCAATCTAATTATTGATGAGGAATTTGAAGCAAATCGCTTGATTGATTCAGCTAATGGGCAACAATCGTTTCGTTTGTTGCTCGCTTGTTTCTCTCAGGGAACAGATAGAGTTTCTGAATTGGATGCTGAACTCATCAGAGAACAGCTAACGCTTTTAAAAGTCACTGATCAAAAGCTGTTGCAATGGATCAATGAGAATATTCTTCTTGATGGGGAAATTATTGGCTCTACACCAATTAAGGGGGCACTTTAATCAAAGTAGTCTAGACTAACTCATTGATTTAGCGAACAAAAGGAGATTAAAGTGCCGAAGTACAATCTTATCCTAAATTTACCTGGATTTTCCATAGTAAAAGTGAGCGGATATCAACCATTAATATTAGATGTAAGCTATAACC
>JBOFJV010000333.1:0-7592 GCA_051657005.1 Legionella sp.
TCACTTTTACTATGGAAAATCCAGGTAAATTTAGGATAAGATTGTACTTCGGCACTTTAATCTCCTTTTGTTCGCTAAATCAAGTACTTAGTCTAGACTAATTTGATTAAAGTGCCCCCTTAATTGGTGTAGAGCCAAATATCATGGAAAAAGCGATGATGGGTAGATTGAATTGAAAGGACAATAAAATCATGATAATACTTATCATGAGTATTAAGCATATATCCGTTTTTATTAGCGTCAACGTCTTATCTGAATAGGTCAGCTCTCTTATAATTTCGCAACCATGAGCTAATACAAATACCCCCGCTAAAATCACAGTGTTGCTGGCATTGACATCTAATAAAATGGGAAGTCTGCAAGCCAGAAAATCCGCCAGAAAAGCAAACAGCATATAACCTAGCAACAATATTTGCGTGCTTTTAATGGCATTTCTAGCCTGCAATGTCAGACAAATTACCCAGATTAAACATAAAAATGTACTCAGAAAATTACCATATCCAGACACAGCACCTAAGAAAATTTCAATGATGCCGTTTTGGTTTAAAGTACGTAAATCATGGACATTCAATATACTATTATTAACCCATTGTATTCCTGTCAAAAGCGTCGCAAACGATAAGTTGCTCGCTCCTGAAGGTTGGATATCAGAATACATACGTATGATGACATAAATATCATTAACCCTCGTCAGAAAATAAACAAGCACAATAAGGGTTATAAAAAAATAATTTATCCTACTTTTAATCATCATAAATCCTATCTCCCTTTTATGATAAAGATTAATGACTTCAAAAGAAGCAAAACTCACTATGATAACCAATAGAACTAGACGTGCATTGTAAAAACACGCTCGAATGCACTTGCCTTTCGTTCACGGTTTACTCCTGAGCGTCAGAATACATGGTTTGACTTTCCAAGTGAATTTTACGAAAAAACTGATGAATCATGGGAGAGAGGATAATGACCATAATTGCAATAAATGCCAAGCCACTAAATAATGCATAAAATCCAGCAAACAACTTCCCAGGAACGGTTACAAGATTGGTTGCAGGCCCCATACCTGAAAGAATCATAGACGCATTCATAAACGCGTCAACCCAAGCCATATTCTCAAAAACATGATAACCCAACATCCCGATAAACAAAGCTGCCGCGGTCGCGATGACGCCAAAAAAAGCGTTACGTGCCATATGCTGGTACACATTTTCTGGCGTCATCAACTTGCTTTTTTTCTTCTGTTTCATCGTTCTTACTCACTGTACAAACGCATTTATTTATTCAAGCATCCGCAAATTGCGGCATCATCAATTTAAAGCAGTAATGAATTTTCTGATTTCGTTTAAAATCCTGATCGATTGTTTGCGCACTGATGTCCTGAACAGCAAATTTTTCTTTCAATTGCGGATCGAGTTTAAACTGGCGCAAATTGGTTGAAAAATACAAAACGCCATTGGGATTTAATAAGCGCATTGCTGCATTCACCAAAGCCACATGATCACGTTGAATGTCTAAAGTATCCGCCATCCGTGTTGAATTGGAAAAACTGGGAGGATCTAAAAAAATAACATCAAATCGATCGCGCGTCACGCGCATCCATTCGCCACAATCTGATTGCACAAATTGATGTTTGGACAAATTCAAATGATTCAACTTGAAATTTTCTTCAGCCCAACGTAAATAGGTATTGGAAAGATCGATATTTGTTGTCAATGCACCAGCCATGGCGGCATGTACGCTGGCGCTGGCGGTGTAACAGAAGCAATTGAGAAATCGAGTACCTGGTTTTAACTTGGCAAAGTCCAGGCGCATAATGCGATGATCCAAAAACAACCCCGTATCCAAATAATCATATAAATTAACAATTAACTTGGCCTGGCCTTCCGTAACAACCATCGTTTTTCGGGTTTGTCCCACTTTTTGATATTGCTCACTGCCCTTTTGTTGCTTGCGTTGCTTGATGACTAACTTTTCCGGCTGAAGACCTAAAGCCCTGGGGACAACCTGGATAACCTCCAGACTGCGTTTTTCTGTTTTATGCGTGGGCACACTTGCCGGAGCTGCATATTCTTGCAACACCGCATAATCATTATAAAGATCAATAGCATAAGCGTATTCAGGTAAATCAGCATCATAAACACGATAACAGGAAATGGCGTTTTTTTTCGCCCATTTTTGTAAATGGCGGTAACTCTTTTCCAACCGATTTAAAAGCATGTGCGCACCCTCTGATAAAGTAGTGCTCATCGCCCCTTTCAATTCATTCGTGACATGAATGTCCAAACAATAAAGTTTGCATTCGATTGCGCCGTTATAAATCGTGTATTGTTTGCTCGCACGCAATCCTAACGCTTTAGCCAAGACCTGATTGGATGTCAAAATCGCGGCATGCCAACCTTTATAATGTTCATGCAACACCTTGCCTAATTGTTGATATAAGGGAACCAAATGGGTAGCATCACTAAGACGCTCACCATAAGGTGGATTGCATACAACCAATCCATGGCTTGCCGATGCGCGTATCTCTTTTACTGGCTGTGTGTTAAACGCTACCAGTGGAGCAACACCCGCTCGCTCCGCATTTTCCCGAGCGATAGCAATCATCTTGCTGTCTGAATCTGTGCCTAATAAAGTCACAGGCAACGATTTCACCTGGCTCAACGCATCGACCCGCATTTTTTCCCATAATGTCGATTGATGCTGTGCCCAATATTGCAGGGATTGATCCTGACGTAATAATCCCGGAGCAATATGTGCAGCCATCATTGCTGCTTCAATCACCAAAGTACCGGCACCACAAAACGGATCGAGCAAGACATAACCACGTGCAGCCAATTCAGGCCACTTGGCCCGCATCAGCATGGCTGCAGCAACATTCTCTTTTAAAGGCGCAGCACCCGCCTTACTGCGATAGCCTCTTTGGTGCAAACTGTATCCGGTAAGATCAAAACTCACCGTAACTACATCGTTTTTTAAATAGGCATGTATGAGAATTTGCGATTTCACCTTATCCACGGTAGGACGTGTCAGGTTGAGTCGCCGAAAATGGTCCACGATGCCATCTTTAACGACTTGAGCACCAAACATGGTATTGCGTATGTGTTCCGAAGAACCATGAAACTCAATCGCGATGGTTTTATCATGAGCAAAAACAGTTTGCCAATGAAACGCGGTGCAGAGTTGATGCAACGCCTGCTCGTTGCTTGCATAACCGTTAAAGAGAATCAATTGAACTCTATTGGCTATTCGTGACCAAAGGCATAATGCATACAGCGTTAATAAGCTCGCCTCGCCATAAACTCCTTGAGGACTCAAACGAGTAATGGATAAGCCTAAGGCTTTTAATTCATCTTCCAATAAATATTCAAGTCCTCGTGGGCAACTCACAAATAGAGAATAATTCATTCTATAGATGTCCTTAAATAGCGAAATAGGGCTTTGGCAGCACCTGTATTTTTTTCTTTTTGCAGATCATCCACAGCTTTTTTAATGAGCTGCCTTAAATGCTGAACGTCTTCAGGATGATAGGCTGCAATAAATTCGGTTAATGCCTCTTTCCCTTCTTGAAGCAAGCGATCACGCCAATGCTCAACTTCATGAAAGGATGCTGTAACCGCACTGTCTTCTTCCAGGATACGTTCATAAGCAGCCAAAATTTCTTCATACTCGGCAGCACGCATCAACTTGCCAATTAATTGCGCCTGTCTTCTTTTGGCACCATGGCTCTTGATCGATTTCGCATCAATAATGGCTTTATATAAATTTTCAGGAAGAGGAAGCAAATCCAACTTAGCCAGGCTTAAATCGATAAATTTTACACCCATTTTTTGTAAAAAATCGGCATCTCTTTTTTTCTGTGATTTACTGACGGGTTCATCCATAGTATGTACTGTATTTCTTAAGTTAAAAACATTAAGTAATCATACTATAGACTGCTATTCTGCTGCTACAAGAGAAACAGGGGCCGTGGTTTGTACGTACTGTTTGCTTGGTCTCGAACGGAAATAAGAGAGGCCTACAGAGAAAAAATTATAAATTAGGATAAATAATAACAGAAAATGCAACCAGGTAATGGTTAGCTGCATAAAAATAGGAATCGTGATAAAGACACCAACACATCCTGCAAGACTTAAAATGATGGTTTTCTTTAAAGGAATTTTATTGTGTTTTAAAAACACCAACGTAGTTAATGGTTGCTGCATTGCACCAGCCGTAGTCATAATTGGAAATGCAACGACTGGTGAAATATTCATTAAAAACAAAACACCTTGTACCATAACAAACAAGCCGACGCCCACAGAAGTCATAGCGCCGCAAACAACCATTGCCAAAAAGCCAATGACCAATTTCCATGAATGCAGTTCGGTTAATTCGCCACCAACAGGTAATAAACGGAATTGATGTGAAACCAAAAGCATAATAATTAATGCAAAACAAAAAATCATGGCTAAACGAATTGCTTGCTTGCTCAGATGACTGACAACAAAACCACCCAGCAAACCACCAACACACGTTCCGGCAATCATGGTCAATAGTGTCGTCAAGTCCACATCGATCAAACTCATAAAAAACAAAGATTCTATTGTTCCTGGGATAACCTGTGCACCATTATTGACTGCTGGCATTTCATCATCACGAAACGTACCAGTCAATTTGGCTAAAGCAAAGTTAACAGCAAAACTACCAACACCTAAAGTATCTGCAATAAAAGAGATGATGCCACTAATGCCTAATTTGATGTATTGAATTACTGATAAGGGTTCGGAGGGTTGACGGATGAGCTTTACAATCATTACAGCGACACAAAGTAAGCTTAATACGAGTATGCTCAAAGTAATAAAAACGATAACCATTCAACTCCCAACCTAGATCAATATTGGATTTAAAAAAATAAACTCTGCAATTATATACTAATTATATTGATCAGCAAATAACATGTAGATCAAAAAACAAACTTTGTGAATTACACAAAGACATGGAGGTACTTAACTGCAGGTCTTTTAAACCGTGCAATGTGCCGTATTCACGCCCACTTGACCAAAAGCAGATTGAACCGCTTGTTGATCAACATGCAAATCCTTAGCCGCACGAAGTACACCACATGCACCTTGAATAAAATCGGTAGTCGGTGTCCAATAGTTACTGTTGGCAATGATCATCAGCTGATATGCTTTTTTAATCCCCATATTTTTGGCCAGTAAATAAAATGCTTTATTAAAAACGCCACTCGCAGTATGCACAATGTAATTTTGTCGTTCTTGAGGGTTGGCAATTCGTGTCTTTGCGTCAGCAACAAGCTCAGCATAACTGATGGCACAATAAGCACCATGACTTTGCGCCAAAATTTTATCCAGACAATCCGCTGAACTTCCATCTGAAGAAGGAAAATCCATAAAACGCAATGCCTTACCAAACGAATAACGAACTACAGTTTCCCCGATCCCCCAGGTTATTGTATTTGGCTCCAGGTACAATTTGTTGTACAACTGAGGAAATTTTTCTAAAAGGTATGCACGTGATGCCTGACCTGCCATATCGGATAAAGATTCATTTAGCGCACCAGGTTGATCATGATATTCAAGACCAGAATGTTGCTCCGTAAAACCATGCGTCACCTCGTGGCCTGCCACATCCAAAGATACTAAGGGATAAAAATCTTCGCCATCACCAAAAGACATAAATTGTCCGTCCCAAAACGCATTGTCATAATGTTGACCGAAATGCACGCGCATCACAAGCTGCATGGGCGTTCCATTGGCATTTTGCAACGCATTCACACCGTACCATTCTTTATACATGTTCACGATGGTATGGCCAAAATAATAAGCATCATTGGTTGGCGAAAAAGCGCCATTAATGTTTTCTTCCGCATTCTTGCTGCACGGATATTGAAAAGGAGTCATTAAAAGATCATTCCAATCCCAGGCAAAACGCAGGTTAACCAGCCGCACTTGCGCTGTATTCATAATGCATTGGTTGCCATTTTGTGTGACATCCAAAAAGGGTAATCCATCTCTGCCATACCAATATTCATGTACTTTTTCGTTACCGCCCGGCCCTGCATCCAGATAGTTTTTAATATTATTCCACTGCTTGATGATTTCCCCACTTTGGGCATCGACAATAAAAAAAGGCCACGCGGGCTTATCGTCACTTTGAGTCGTTTTCAACGACACTTGATATACCAACTTAAGTCCATGATCCTGACTTGATCTAATTTGCAATTCGCTCAATTCGTCATACGTTGGCATTTCTGCATTAAAACTAAACCATGATTTTTTAGCGATCTCAAGGGCTTGTTGTGCGTTGATAGTGGGCTGAATATTCAGTTGAATGTCTTCGATCAGATGCCCATTGACTCGCCCATCTTCCTTGCTAATCATAATTTGCGCGCCAACAACGGGGATTCCTCGATACAATTGTTGGTAGCGGGTTATGGTTTTTGTCTGTTCCTGAGTTTCATTGATAGGCTGTAATGTGTTTTTTTCTGGCGTTGGAACGATTGCCATCCGCATCGCTTTTTGCTGTTGCTGCTTCAGAGTAAACTGATTTAAACGACTTAACGGTGATTGATATAAATCCAAATCGTTCGCTGCAAAAGCCGCGCAGGTGATAAAAACTAAAGAACTGCCTAAGAGTTTTTTTAACATAAAAATCACCCAATAAAATTATCCAGTCAACATAATGTCATAAAAATAAACAGTCAGCAAGCCTTCCCGAAAAGCCTTATATTGCAAAATAAATACACCCAATATATGGTTATTTTGCTTATTTAAAGCATTTAGTGGAATTTTATAACAACCGATTAAGGATAATGTCCCATGATATTGACTAAAAAGCATACCGCACTTTTCTTTACACTGTTCACCGTGTTGACGACAACACATGCAGGAATAGTGGAGTACTATGTGCAACATCTACAAGAAAAGAAAATCCCATTACTCCATGAAAACTCCATTGAGCTCGCTTATTTTAAGCAATTGATTGATCACAATAATCCCTCCATAGGCACCTTTTCACAACGCTACTACATTGATGAAACCTATGGCCCAACAGATGATGCACCCGTCTTTTTTGATATTTGTGGCGAAGCGGCCTGTAGCAAACGTGCCTTAAATGGAGCAATTAGAAATTATGCGCAAAAATTTCACGCAAAGCTGGTTGCTCTGGAGAATCGCTATTATGGTGAAAGTATCCCGTTTAATTCGCTTGCAACAAAAAACTTACATTACTTAACTACAGAAGCCGCACTGGATGATTTAGCTTATTTTCAACGCCTCTTAAAGAATGAAAAGAATTGGCATGGAAAATGGATTGCTTTTGGCGGTTCTTATCCAGGCTCTTTATCGGCATACTACCGCTTAAAATTCCCTTATTTAGTTGCCGGCGCGTTAGCCTCTTCTGCACCAGTCATGGCAAAAGAATATTTTATTGGCTCTTTCCCATTTAAGGGGGCAGCTCTAATCACCCACAGAGCACCTTAACACGCACTCTGTAATTTTCAAATTTTCTAAAACCATAAGCTCTTCGCTGAATGATTTTCATTTTACGATGAAACCCTTATGTGATTCCATTTGATCTACTAAACCGCC
>JBOFJV010000334.1:0-3671 GCA_051657005.1 Legionella sp.
TCCAGTTATTTACAAACTATGCAAAATAAGGGAATAAATCCTTTGGTTGCTGTAGCTATGGCATTGAACAATCAACGTTAGAGTACAGTTTCTTTCACCACTGTACGTCACGCAGTGGCCTATAGGGGTGAGTAGTTACAGTTCAACTTACCCGATGACATGATATAATACATCATGTTAATTAACTTATTTTGTACCATGGAACCACTAATACCCCCCCCCATTTGTTTTCAGGAGATTAAAAAGAGACGTAAACCTATTCTGTCAGTCAATCTTGAGCACAAAAAGTCCTTCTCGAATCTTGATCGGTTGGCGCTCTTTATCACTGAAAACGTAGGAACCATGGTTTTTTTTGTCATTGTTTTTGCATGGACTACTCTGTGGCTGAGTTGGAACACGATAGCACCAATGTCACTACGCTTTGATCCCTTTCCTGCCTTTGTATTATGGCTATTTATATCGAATGTCTTACAAATATTTCTAATGCCCCTTATTATGGTAGGGCAAAATTTTCAAAGCCAACATGCTGAGATGAGAGCCGAAGCAGATTTCGAAATAAATACCAAAGCCGAACAAGAAATTAATGCAATCCTTTTACATCTCGAATATCAAAATACGTTAATTCTCAAGATTCTTAAGAATTTAGAACATAATCCTTCATTAAAAAATGAGCACTTAGATTGTGTGTAGGCAGACTCATAACCTCAAAAACTGTCGTCATTGCGGACGAAGTGGAGCAATGACGAACGCTACATAATCTGTGAATGCTTATCAATAATTGCCTTTATTCTCTGGCGTTTCAAATTGCCGTTGATCGTGCATAAGAACTATAAATTTTTATCCAAAAAAAGGCCGTAATCGTTTTGCAGCAGCGCGTTGTTCCAATTGTTCCGAAGTCATTGGATGATCAAACTGTTTGAAGTGGTAATTAGGATGAAGATTATAGGTACTTGGCATTAAGTGAAGTACTTGTTCTGTTTCCTTGAGCAACGTATTGAGCTGATAGTCAATCACCGGCGTTTTATTGATTTGAAGGTAAAGCTTCTTGCCCTGCTCAAGACCTTGAATGATGGCTTGATGAAAATGTGAAATAGGCCCTCTGAGTGCAGCAATGTAATCAAAAATAGGCTCTCCTGCATGTTGTTGCATAAGCTGCTCCAGTTCCGCATCAAGTTGGTGCAGCACTTCTAAAAACTGATTTTGTTTGGTAAGGAGTTTGGAGAACTCGACTGTTATGCCGTGATGTTTTTGAGCGCTTTTGTTCTTTAATGCAAAAGAGGTATGCGTATCTTTATATCGCGCAACGATTTTAGACAGAGAACCAGCTAATATGGCTAAAATATTTAAGATTTGTTTTAAATCCTCATGTCCTAGAGCGTAGGCTAGTCGATCCCTATTCATTTTTGCAGACTGTCGCGGCTGAATTCCAAGAAAATACAATAAGTTATGATCCAACGTTAATAAAATGCTCAGAGCATCTTCACAGCTTAAACGATATTGCAACGTTAATTGAATTTTGAAAATTTTATCTTCATCAGAAGAACCTTCATCATCAGTATCCGTTGTTATGCGCAGAAGCTCACTTAACAGAGATTGAGTCTCATCAAGGTATAACTTGGCTTCATTAATTAAAGAATCGACGTTGTTAGATATGCTACTCATAAAAATCTGTATTTTATAGTACGGTTACAACCCAATAGATTGAGCCTGTTTTTTCTCAAAGTGACTTATATTTTCCAATAAGGCTGATTCCAAGTGTTGAATCCTATTAAGCCATTGTCAGCCTGTATTATAATGCAGGTTAACTAAAATCCAATAAGATTTTTCAGTAGCATAATGTTAAACTTGGGAATTAGCTTCACTTTAACAATTTGGGATTACTCTTTATAAAGGACTTCATAATGAAAAATATACTCTCTATTCTGTTTCTTGCATTTACTACCCCTCTTATGGCCAGTGATTTAGGTAAAGAGACTTATGAAGTAACATGCAAAACGTGTCACGCGCCCCAGTATGCTGTAGCAATACATGCTCCTGCTGCCTTTAATAAAAAAGCGTGGGCGAACCTCCTTAAAAACGCTGAAATTGAAGCGAAAAAACATCCCGATCAATTTAAAACCGCAATGGATTATTTACTCGATAAAGCAAGTATTGGAAAAGGATTAATGCCTCATGGAGGTTTATGTAAAGAAGCCGATGTACCTCATAAGAATTGTTCTGATAAAGCGCTAATAGAAGCTATTTCTTACATGGCAAATAGTACAACAGAGAATTAATTGTAGACCTCGGTTCAAGAGTTTATTACGACGTTTTTTTATAAAATGTGACTTTTAGCATATCTACAATAAAGAAATAAATGCTGGTAAGAAGTGCAAGACCAGCAAGAGAACTAAAAGAAAGAGGCCTAAAAGAAAACCAGGTCTGGAATGGTGGTATATAGATAAATACCAATGAAAAGACAAATCCCAAGACAAAGGCAATTGATAATATTGCTGAGGGGGGATTTTGCTTGCCAAAAATGATGTTTGTTGCGAATTGCAAAACAAACAACAAGTGCAATGAATGTGAAAAACACGTACAAACTTGTACGTAAAGTTTCTAAGGGTTGATTGCGAATGCACAGAAAATAGAATAACTCAAACAATGTTGTGGGAATCCCCAGAATGAGCGAGAAGAAGAGAAGCTCTTTGACATTATGTTTTTCAGGTTGGATCACATAGGCATTTTCTACGGTATCTGATGATATGAGCACCAACGGAATATCAGTGATCAGTGACGTTAGAAGTACTGGAATTGGCAACATGGGTAAATTATTAGCGAATAAATATAAGATGGACAGAGCAATGAAATTACCAAAATTGCTAATCATTGTGTACTTGATGTATTTATTAATGTTAACAAAGACAGTTCGTCCATATCGTATCCCATTAATAATGACTTCCAGACTTTTGTTCAGCAAAACAATATCGGCATTTCCCTTCGCAATATCCGTCGCCGAATTAACAGCAATAGCCATATCTGCCACCTTCAAAGCAGGCGCATCATTAATACCATCGCCTTGATAAGCAACTACATAGGACTTTTTTAATCCCTTAATAATATTATATTTTTGCGTAGGAGAAACTCGGGCAAAAATATTTGTGGAAAGAATAGTCTGTGTGAATTCTTGTGCCGACATATTTTCCAATTCCTGACCTTCATAAATCCTGTGTCCAGGACCTATGAGGCCGATTTCGTTCCCAATATATTCAGCGACTTCCTTGCTATCGCCTGTAAGAATCTTAAGGCCGATATCTAGATGTTTTGCATGAATGATACTGCTCTTTGCCGATACGCGAAGCGGATCTTCTAAACTCACGTAGCCAAGAAAAATGAGATCGTGCTCCTCTTGCAAAATGTCATAATTATTAACGTATTCGATTTCCTTGTAAGCAATACCTAAGGTATGAAAACCTTGTCTACCCGAAGTTTGAATTGCCTCAAGATATTGCTCAGGATTATTCGTTGACACCTTAAAAAGCGTTTCAGGGTGCGCCACGAAAGTGCACGACCGCTAGTAGCTGAAAGTTCTACCGGGAAAGCGCGACCGAGCGCATTTCGTACTTAGCCTTGGGCTGTATGTGGTAACGCGTATGGTTAAGCGTAGGCAAAGGAAGTTGTAAGCCGTAAGC
>JBOFJV010000335.1:0-4812 GCA_051657005.1 Legionella sp.
CGATGTCCGATTAACTCATGATGAACTCTGCGTATATACGAGGATTTCTTGCGTACGCTCTTACTTTGACAATGACTACAACGGGCTAATCGGTTATAGCTTACATCTAATATTAATGGTTGATATCCGCTCACTTTTAGTATGGAAAATCCAGGTAAATTTAGGATAAGATTGTACTTCGACACTTTAATCTCCTTTTGTTCGCTAAATCAATGACTTAGTCTAGACTAATTTGCTTAAAGTGCCCCCTTAATTGGTGTAGAGCCAAAAAATGGCAATCCACTCAAAATCACTGAGTTTGCTGCGTTGGATCTGGCGTCTTTAGCAACTCATTATGTCAATCATGCCAACATTGATTGGAAACAATATGAAAAAGCACGATCGTATAGCCATCTTGATATGCCGCTTTACCCATGGCAGCACAAAAAATATTGGCCAGCATTCGATAACACATACCATGAACTCGCACCCATCACTTATCCTATGCGCGGCAAGGTACTGTCTTCTCCATTGCCAGTGAGGAAATTTGAGTTTGTTTTTGATACCGTGGTAATGCCTGAAATCGGCGATGCATTTAATGTATTGCATGCCGGTTATTATCTTGAGATGTTGGCTTATGCCACAAAGCAAATGCAAAAATCAGCGCATTTTAACGTTCAAAATCTGACTTATTTATCGCCCATCATTGTGCTTGATGGAAAAACGGTTTCTGTTCAATTGATTATTGAAACCAGTGAACAGAATACGCTCTCATTTAAATTCTACAGTAATGATGGCAAAGACCATTGGCTAGAACATGCAACAGGTAACTTATCCTTTGCAGTAGCACCCCCATATGCTGTTGAGGCTAAAAAAGAATTAATTAAACGACTGCCTGTCTCGGACACCGCAGAAACATTTTACGCGCGACTCACCGGCATGGGGATGCCTGCTGGAGATACAATTCGCTGGACGCATCACTATTGGCTCAGTGACAAAGAATTGCTTTGTGAATTACAGGAGCCTAAAAAATCAGAGCGTGACGAACAATTTACAACCCAAATGCATCCTGGGATTATCGATGCCTGCATTAAAACTTTATTCCTGCTCTTACCCAAACAATTCAACAAACCATATATTGCTTCTCATATGGGGCAAATCGAATGTTATGAAAAGCTTGATGATCAAAAGTACATTTACACCGTATTAAAAGAACTGCATCCTGAGGAGAAAAAAATTATTGGTGACTGGTACCTTCTGGATAAAAATTATCGTTTGCTCGCCAAATGTCATGATCTGTGCATGTCAGTGCTCAATGATACAATGCAAATTGATAAAAGAATGGCGATTCAATCTCAATGCGACATTAATTTTTCATTACCCTACGAAGAATGCAAAAACCAGGTGATTCATTACTTGATTGAGCAATTCGCCACGATTTTTGCAATGCCCAAAAATGACATTAGCCCTCATCAATCCCTGCATGAATTTGGAATGGACTCGCTGATGTCTTTAGCAGTCATCCGAGTGATAGAAAGCAGTCTAGGCGTGACCTATTCGTTACCCTTGATGATGCAAGTCCCATCGGCTCATGACATTGCCGAAGATGTCCTGGCAAGCCAATGGCTCGGTTCCAAGCCAACTTCGCCGCAACCAAAACCCAATTCAGATAGCCCATGGATAGCCAACCTAACCGTTCAAGCCAATACCCAGGTTCGTCTCTTTTGTTTTCCTTATGGCGGCGGCGCTTCTATTTATCGCGAGTGGCAGCACGCATTTCCTGATTTCATTGAAGTGTGCCCGATTCAATTACCCGGTCGAGCAAATCGCATGCAAGAAACACCTCTTGCGCATATTGACGCATTAATTTCGGAACTCGCCACCCATCTTAAGCCACTCTTAGATGTGCCATTCGCATTTTTTGGCCATAGTTTTGGTTCACTGATCGGATTTGAATTAACTCGTTATTTACGTCGTCACCGTCTGCCCCAACCCATCCATCTTTTTGCATCGGCATACCATGATCCCAGAAAACCATCGAAAAGCTTGGATAATTTGCTCGTGCAGCTAAAGCAAATGAACCTCAATCTCTTTGAGCTAGACCAGGAGCGAATCAGCCAATTGGATGAGGCGCAATTAACCGCTTTGTCACGAGTATTTAAAGACAATGGCATTGTAGATTACAGTGATGAACGCATGAATCAAAGCATCATCAAAGTCCTGTTACCCATTTTTATCGGCGACATGAATATCGTAAAAAGCTACGCCTATTATGATGAATCGCCTTTGGAACTCGCTACCACCGTATTTATAGGCAAAAAAGACTCTTGGGTAGTTCCCGAGGATCACATGGGCTGGGCCGATCACTCATTGGCACCTTGTGAATTTCAACACTTCGACAGCGGACATCTCTTTATCCGAGGAAAGGAAATACGTCTGCAAGTAATCAAAAAATTACCCAGGCCTTGCATCATGTTGACCATGCAGAATTGGAAAAAATCACTTGATTTTCATACACATTATGTTTAACTTTCGGGCATTTAAACAATAAGGAGAGTTTCAATGTTCGGTTTTTTTAATTCAGATAATTCATTGCGCGCAGCAATGCAAGTGACCAATGGATTGATGGCTGCATTTATTCTTTCGGAAATAATTAATAATCCAGAAACAGCCTGGGAAAATGGTATGAGCTTCGGACTTCATGCGTTAAACGTGATCGTTTTCAGTCGTAATGATAATGCCGTATCCAGTATCGGTACCTTAGTAACCAACGGTATTGGTTTAGGCTCTATTTATGGTTGGGTTGCATCTGGCAGTTCGTCCCATTCAGTCGCAGTTCATGCAATGGATACTGCTTTATATCTAGGTAGTGTTGCTGCCAGTTTTGCCTTTGAATCAGATAATGAGATTGAGCAATGCGCGGAGGTCCTACAGAAAAAACTCCAATAAAGATAAGGGGTCAAGTCTTTTGATAATGGCTATTTAGCAGAAAAAGCTTTATCAAAAAACTTGACCCCTGGTTACCAAATGATTTTTTGGCAGGTTCCTTTTCATAGGATATACCTGCTTCGTTTCTGCGCCTCAGAAGAGCAGGATCATGTTTTGTCAGGTATACGCTGTATGCCATAGAAGCACTACCAAACACCACCATGTAAAGCCATCCTTACCAATATTTAGAGTGCCTGCGGCGATAAAAAAGATCGCAAACATCACAAGCATCCCTACAACTGAAGAACGAACCAGCTGCTTATATAGCGCGTTCATCGTTACTTATGCAATACTCCACGTAATTTGGCCGCCTATTGCTGTCGTTTGGGTATCGGTATGGCCTTTGAGGGAAGTCAGTGCCGTGGTCAAATTCACTGGCATTTGATTGAAAAAGGAATGTCCCACCCCGACATCAAAACCTAAACTCTCCGTTTGTTGAAAATGGGCACCTACAGTGACAATAGTCGCACTGCCAACGGGATCAGCAATGCCTCGATCGTGATTATTCGATGGGGTATTCATGAATTGAATCCCTCCCCGAAACAGGAGTTTTTCAGTGCATTTATAACTTGCACCTGCGGCATAATCAAAGCAATTATGATAATTAAATGGAATCGTTACCAAGAGCGTTTCCCCAGTTGGTGTTTCCGTATTTTGCATCGTAATTTGACTGAACGTTCTCCAGTTGGTATAGAACGCCGTTGCCATACCTGTCCAACGCTTCGTGAAATCATGTTGAAGCGTAATCTGAGCTCGAGAGGGTAAAGCTGCTTTCGTTTCCTGCATACTTGTTCTAAACATGCCCACAAAAGGTACAGTAACCGTACTATGACCGGTAGTTGTGAATGCGATTTTGGAATTGTAGCTTACTCCGAGTCGGGTAGTTGGCATCAAATCAAAGAGTACCACGCCATGCCAACCATAGCCCCATCCACTTAAATTATTCTCGAGTCGTGAATCATAAGGAATAGACAATGGTGGCCCTTACATATTATTCAAAGTAAACGCTAAATGGAGCGCATCAAATCCAGCACCGACAGAAACATGATCAGTGATGTTCATCCCTAAGCTTGGTCCAAAATCAATACCCACTACCTGGGCTCGCGTCGTTGCATAGCGCGCTATAGAAGATTGTGTTGATCCATAATTCGTCCCTAGCCCAAATGTGGTTGTTAAACTTAAGCCAAGAGAAAAACGGTCATTGAGCGCAGCTGCATAATAAAATTAAGGCATAAATGCCTTAATTTGGCTATGCGCTGTTCCAGACTGAGTGACTGTGAGCGGAAAAGGAAACGATGGGGTCTGGGCGGTACCGGTGAATTGTGCAGTACCAATAATGCCTAAAGCATTTCCAACGATTTGTTTACGCGGTAATTTAACTAACCCTGATGGATTTGTGTATGCCGTACTTGGCATCACTCGTCGTTGCCCAATCAACATAAGCCACTCCTAATCCTGATGTATTAACAAAAGGCAAACTAAAATCAGAAGCAAATAGCGGAGATACACCACAGCACGAAGAAACCGCGAAGCATAAATAAGTTAACTGACGCACGTTAAAATCCTTTTTATCTGTATCAATTTGACCACAATGGGAACACTGGCACCTACTCACTAATGGCGTCAACTTAAGGGAAAATGGCTCTACACCAATTAAGGGGGCACTTTAATCAAATTAGTCTAGACTAATTCCTTGATTTAGCGACCAAAAGGAGATTAAAGTGCCGAAGTACAATCTTATCCTAAATTTACCTGGATTTTCCATAGTAAAAGTGAGCGGATATCAACCATTAATATTAGATGTAAGCTATAACCGATTATCACGTTGTAGTCATTGTCAAAGTA
>JBOFJV010000336.1:0-1552 GCA_051657005.1 Legionella sp.
ATTGTCGCATTTCCAGTTATTTACAAACTATGCAAAATAAGGGAATAAATCCTTTGGTTGCTGTAGCTATGGCATTGAACAATCAACGTTAGAGTACAGTTTCTTTCACCCCTGTACGTCACGCAGTGGCGTATAGGGTGGAGTAGTTACGAAAATTATTTATAAATTGATAATATTAAGTTTTAATAAACTTAATAATAAAAATTTATGGATATTGATTTTGACGCGCTTCGTGTTTTTGTGGGTGTCGTTGAGCATGGCGGCTTTAATGCGGCAAGCCACGTCTTATTTAAAAGCCAACCGGCAATAACTGCTTCGATCAAAAAATTGGAAGAGCAACTCAATTTGTTGTTGTTTGATCGCAGTTGCTATAGTCCTATATTGACTGTTGAAGGTGAAAAGCTGTATCAACGTGCCCAGTCTCTAGTAGGGAATTGGAAGAACATTAGCCAATTTGCAGCAGAATTGCAGGCAGAAGCAGAAAGTGACATCATGATTGCGATAGATGTATTTTTTCCTTTATCGCGTTTTAAAAACTGTTACAGCATTGGATTTATAGTTTTCCCAATACCCAATTTCATTTTCTTACTGAATCATTGGGTGGCGCATGCGAACGATTACTCAGAAATCAAGCGGATTTGATTGTTAGCGAAAATTTAATCAGTAATAAAGCGGTTGAGGTTATCCCCCTGTGCTCTGAGTTTGTAGTAGCAGTTGCCTCCCCTGAGTTTATTCACTACTACAACAAACAATTGGATGATTTGGATACTCTTTCTGAGTGCATGCAAGTGATCTTACGTGACTCATCACAGTCGGATTTTACTTTTTGGGTGGTTGAGCATGGACGTCGTTGGACGGTGAGTGATGTCATGGCAAAGAAAGACATTATCGTTGCTGGCCTGGGTTGGGGAAGATTGCCCTTGCATTTGATCACTCAGGAGTTGGCCGATTGGCGTTTACAATGCTTACAAGGAACTCATTTTGATAGACGGTTAATTGCTATGGGTGCGATACGTTTACAAAAGCCAGCAAGAGGACCGATTGCAGAAAAATTGTGGTTGGATTTAAACAATAAAAATATGATAAATATTGGGCAATAAGTTTAAAAATATGTCTATAATTAAAAAAGAGGATGCTCAGAGTTGTAAGGTTTTTTTTATTTTGTATAGAGGGTTTTATTATGTGGCGTTCATATTTACTCAAAGTTGGCTTGGGGGTGGTTCTTTCTTTTTCCCTCATTTTTCCAAATTATGCAGCTGTAGCCTATGTTCAAAAAGCGAATGTAACTACAGGGAATCTTATTAAAGTCAGGTGGTAATCCCACCGCAAAATAACTGATGTCAAAAGTAGAATTTTCTCGTAACCTATAACGAAGGAGATTCTTCATGAAAAGATCAAAATTTACAGACAGCTAAATCCTATCGATTTTAAAACATGCCGAAGGAGGTACCCCTGTTTCAGAACTTTGCCGCGAACATGTCATTAGTGCAGCAACATTTTATAAATGGCGAGCCAAATTTGGAGGAATGGATGCCTCGATGATGTCGCGCTT